>JBAZOP010000001.1 GCA_041648665.1 bacterium
TAAGATCACGCTCAACAAAAATCTGATCAAGATCGGCAAGCGCGAGACCAACGACCTGGCGCTAAAGGACAAGGCGGTCTCCAGAAACCATCTCGAGATCGAGTACATGTCGGACAGTTTCCTGCTGCGCGACCTCGGCTCCACCAACGGCTCGTTTCTCAACGGATCCAAGGTCAAGGAGGCCTACCTCTCGCCCGGAGATCTAATCAAGATAGGCAACACGAACCTGGAGTTCGTCGCATTCGACGAGAAGGTGTCGATCGAGCCCTCGGACAAGGAAGAGTACGGCCAGATGGTCGGCAAGAGCCGCAAGATGCGCCAGATATTCTCGATCCTGGAAAAGATATCCCCCACGCACGCCACGGTCATCATCGAGGGAGAGACCGGCACGGGCAAGGACCTGGTCGCGCGGGCGATACACGAGAACAGCCAGCGCAAGGAGCAGCCGTTCATGGTCTTCGACTGCTCCTCGGTCGCGCCGAACCTCATCGAGTCCGAGCTCTTCGGCCACGAGAAGGGATCATTCACCGGAGCTGTCCGGGCGCGCGCCGGCGCCTTCGAGGTGGCCAAGGGGGGCACGGTCTTTCTCGACGAGATAGGCGAGCTCACCTCCGAGCTGCAGCCCAAGCTCCTCCGCGCGCTGGAGCAGCGCGAGATCAGGCGCGTCGGCTCCAGCACCCCGGTCAAGATAGACGTGCGCGTGCTCTGCGCCACTAACAAGAACCTGCGCCACGAGGTCAACGAGGGCCGCTTCCGCGAGGACCTCTACTACCGCCTCTCGGTGGTCAAGGTCGCCCTTCCTCCGCTGCGCGACCGTGCCGAGGACATCCCCCCGATAGTCGAGCGCCTCCTCATGATCGGAAAGTTCAACAAACAGCCCAACGGCGCGTTCAAGGTCAGCAAGGTCGAGGACGACGCGCTCAAGATGCTCATGCGCTACGGCTGGCCGGGCAACGTGCGCGAGCTCTCCAACGTGATCGAGCGCGCGGTCAGCTTCGTCGAGGGGGACACGATCACCAAGGCGCACCTGGACTTCATCTTCGCCGAGATGGGCCACGGCGGCGAAGAGCGCACCGAGCGCATGGACATCGACACCGACATCCCCTTCAAGGACGCGAAGCAGCAGATCGTGGAGAAGTTCGAGAAGGAATACCTGCTCGAACTCATCCGCTCGCACAACGGCAACCTGTCCAAGGCCGCCCGCGAGGCCAAGATCGACCGCAAGCACCTGCGCAACCTGCTCAAGAAATACGGCATCGACGCGAAAGACGAGGACTGATCAGCGGCGGGGCGGGGCGATCTTTGGGCGACGGGCGTCCGCCTCCATCGAGCGTTTGATGGCGATCACGAGCGAACGGGCGCGGTTGGACCACATGTTCGCGCCCGACATATCCAGCAATATGGCCTGTCTGAAGTCCTCGGCCGCCTTGCGGTAGTTCTTGTGCCGAAGGTACAACTCCCCGCGGTTCACGTACGACGCGATGTCCTTCGAATTGATCTTCACCGCCTGGGTGTATTCCAGGATCGCCTCGATGGGTTTGCGATTTTTCTGATGGACCGCGCCCATCATGGCGTGGAAGTATGCGTTGCGGTGGTCCAGGAGCGTGAGGGCCTTGAATATCTTCTCCGCCTCGTCGAGCCTGCCGTGTTTGAACTTGGTGTAGCCGGCCTCGGAGAGTTTGAAGAGGTCGTTGCGCGATATTCCCTTGAGCTCCGCGAGCGAAACCTTGTCGTTGAGGAACGCGTACAGGACTTCCGTGAGATGCTTCTTGCGGTCGGGTGTGGGGTCGAGGATCTGAGTCCGCTTCCCGCCCTCTGTCTTGACCTCTTCCGCCATTCAACCCCCGCAGACCGCCCTTAGCCCTGGGCCGAGTACTTCCTGATGATCTCCATCTTGGTTTTGTCGATAGCGCTCAAAGTGCTGTGCACGAACTCGAGCGTGCTGGAGACGTCCTGCATCACCTTCTGGATGTCCTGTGTGAGCAGGTTGAGATCAAAGCCACCCTCGCGCGTCTTGGCGTTCGCCGTCGTAAGGAGGCTGAAGTCCGAGCCGCCGCTGTCGCTAAGTTCCTGCGCCACGTTGTTCATAGACTCGTTGATATGGTAGGCCTTTTTGCCGAGCCAGGTCATGAGGCAGCCGTTCTTGGTCTGGTTGACCTTGGCCAGCGCCAGCAGCACGAACTCCGGGCCTATGGCGCCCGACTTCGCCAGGGCGATTATGCGCTGAACCTCGGCCTGTATCTCGCTCATGCGCGAGCGATAGTCCGCCATCATCTGCTGGTCGAAGATCGTGCCCCACGTGTCCTCCAGGAACACATCCCAATCATCGAGCGTGCCCTGGGCCATGCTGGCGACGTCTTCAGCCTCGGTCGTGCCGTCGACCAGATCGCTCGTGAAACCCTCCGTGTCCAGCGTCGATGCCTTGAATTTGTTCTTGGAGAGGAAGTCGGACATCGACTGGCTGAAGGCCTGTCCCTCCTCCGCGTTTATGCTCACACCCTTGTGATGCATGGGAAACTGCTCCATCGAAGGCTCGTGGTAGGAAGCCTCCTGTGATTTGATCTCCGCTTCCTGCACGATCTGGCCCTTGAAGTTCTTCCATTGGCTGGCGAAGAAATCGGAGAAATCTCCGATCTTGAAGACCTTGGATTTGGCGAAGACCTCGTAGATGTTGCCGTGGCGGAGCTCCTCGATCATCTGATCGCGCTCGAGCCCGGTGCGCATATCCGCGTCGCGCAGCAGAAAGTCCTTGTCGGAAACACCGGGGGTTTTGCTTATGGGCATAGTCTACCTCACTTGCCTTTCCTCTGTGGAGCACCCCCCGTTTTTTCCTGACCCCTCTTTTTCTGGATCTGGTCGAGCAACATCCTTGCGCGGTTGGCGAAGCGGTTCTCTCCCGCAGGGTCGAGGACGATCGATTTCTTGAAGTCGGCCTCGGCATCGTCGATGAGCCCGTGCTGCATGAATATCTCGCCGCGGTTGGTGAGGCTCACGATGTCGTTCGCATCGACCTCTATGGCCTGCGAGTACTCGGCGATCGCCTCGCCGTACCGCTTCTCCCTCTGAAGTATGGAGCCCATGACCGAATGGTAGTAGGGATTGTTCCAGTCGAGGACGGTCAGCACCTTGAAGACCCGTTCTGCGTCCTGGTAGCGTCCCTGCTTGAATTGCGCGAAGCCGTATTCGGCCATCTGGAAGAGCATCTCGGGCGTGAAGTTCATGACCTCGGCCCAGGAGATCCTGCCGTCTATGAAGCTTTTGACCTTCTCCGCGCCCCGCTCTATCTCCTCCTTCGGGATGTCCTTGGTCTTCTCTTCAAGGGCCGCGAAGAAGCGCTCCATCTCGGCGGTCGCCTCCTCCTTGGTGTACTTCACGCCGTCGTCGGAAGGATTCTCCGCCTTTTCGGTGATCTCTTTTTCTCTCTTTTTGACCATAACATCTAAAAATTACCATCGGACGGCCCCTTGGGCAAGGCTTTTCCCGGGTCCCCCGTTCGATCTCCCCTTTTTCACCCCTTACCCGATCCTCGATATGCTCCTGAGGATGCGGCCCTCGGTGTCAAGCGCCGCCTTGGTCGTGTTCTGCAGCGTCTCCACGACCTGCGAGAACTCCTCCATCATCTGGCTGATCAGTTTCTGGGACGTCGCGATCTCGTCTGTCTCGGCCTTGACTATGGTCATGGTCTTCATGAGCTCGTTGGATGCGTTCGGGTCGCTCGAATCGGTCGACAGGTTGAGCAGCTTGTTCGTCCACTGTCTGGATTGCTCCTGCAGCTTGATCAGCTGTTTGCCCATCTCGATCTGCTGTTTGGCCTTGTCCTTGGAGACTATGTAGGTGATGAACTTCATGAACTGGTATATGGCGCCCATGTCCCCGGACTCGGCCATCTTGGAATAGTAGAAAAAGAGCTGCATCAGCTGCTTTCCGCGGGTGGTGTTCTTGTTGATCGAGTCCCATGCCGACATGATGCTGCTCTCCGTGGCCATGGTCTGCGCGTAGGCCGCGCTGTCGAACTTGAACGATGAGTCGCTCAAGGTCTGCGCCTTGCCGCTGTAGACGGTCTTTTGTCCGCCCTCCTGGTCGGTGAGGACCTGAGCATTTGCCTCGCCCATGAGCGGGTTCTTCTCCCCAGTCCCCGCCATATTCTTATAGCTGCCAAGCTCGAAAGAGGCGTTCTTGGCCTCAGCCTGCTTCACCAGGGCCGCGAGCTCGTTCTGTTTTGCCTTTATCAATTCCTTTGCAGCGTCCTGCTGCTGGAGCTCCGCTATCTTCTCGACAAGGGCATCCATCTGCCCCTTGAGCACAGTCTCGGAGGAGGCCGACTCGCCTGACTGGGAGACCTGCGCGTTCAGCGCATCCTTTGTGATGGATCCCAGATCCGAGGCGCTCAGCTGCTTTATGAGGTCTCCTTTGCCGTCGATCACCTGGACGTCTTTGCCGGCCTTGAGCTCAGCCTCGATCTTCTTCCACTCCTGCTGATCGATTCCGTTGTTGCCGACGTTTATTATCTTTACCATCTTGTCCTCCGGTCTATCTCCCTTTGGTCCGACAGGCTTATGCTCTGCCGTCGGTAATTATATATGCAATCAAGGTGCCAAGACCCCTCCATAAAATACGGCCCCTCCTGAATCATTTATCATTATAAAACAATGGGTTATAAAATGGAAGGGACACATATTCACCCCTGGCCTGATTTTCACCCCTTTAAACCGGGGGCTTCATTCCCCAGCCTGGGAACTCCATTATCATCGCATCAGGGGAGGTCACTCCACGCTCTTAACATGAGGGATCTCCGACGGCGCCCCCTCTTCCGCAGGCTCCAGGGTGGGCGCCCCCTCGGGCACCTTCCCCTGCATGAGCTCTATGGATTCCTTGATGAGCTGATTGGACCTCTGGGAATACCTCTCGATCTGGTCCGTGACCATGGTGAGCGAGACGAAGAGCATGAGGAGACCCAGCGTGCCCTTCAGCGTGAAGCCCATCATCCAGACGTCGATCTGCGGGGCGATTCGGTTTGCGATCCCGAGCACGATGTCCGCCAGGAATATGGCTATGATCACCGGCATGGAGAGCTTCATGGAGATGAGTATCACCTCTCCGGTGAGCGTCATAATCATGTCCATCAGCGGGAACATCCCGGGTCCCACCGAGGGGAACTCGAGAACGGGCAGGACCCTGAAGCTCTGGAAGAACGCGTCCAAAAACGCGAGGTGGCCGCCGATCGCCAGAAATATGACGAGCGCCAGCTGATACAGGAAGATGCCCGTGATCGAAACCTGCTCGCCCAGCTGCGGCAAAATCGCGCGGGCGATCGAGAGCCCGCGCTGGTTGTCGATCATAGTGCCGACAGCGCTCATCGCGTGAAAGAAGATGGAGGATATGAAACCGATCGCGGCGCCGTAGAACGCCTCCTTGAGGTACAGCACCACCAGGAGCATGCGGTCCTCGGAGAGAGGGGGCGGGGTATCGGGCACGGTGTTGATGTAGATGAAGAGCGCCAGCAGCACCGAGGCGCTCATGAGGACGTAGCGGGGCACCGGTTTACCGAAGAGAAAAGGACAGACGGCTCCCATCGCGACAACCCTGACCCATATGAGGGAATAGAATACGAGCTGAAAGGATACGTCTATGTTTACGCCGAGCTTTTGTAATGTTTCTTGCATAGAAACCGGGATTCAGGTCACGAGACATACATCGGGAACGATTCGTATATCGACGCCGCGAATGCGATCAGCTGCGCGAGCATCCACGGCCCCGCGATGGCCAGCACCGTGACCACCGACACGAGCTTGGGCACGAACGTGAGGGTCTGCTCCTGGATCTGGGTGGTCGCCTGCAGGATGCTCACGGTGAGGCCGACCATGAGCGCAGTCATCACCGGCGGCCCGGTCAATATGAGGGCCAGGAACATCGTCTGCTTCGCGACCGCCACGAAATACTCAGGCATTGATCACTTCCTTCTTATACGTATCCGAGTATCAACCCCTTCGCTATCATGTGCCAGCCGTCCACCAGCACGAAGAGCAGGAGCTTGAACGGGAGGGATATTGTGATCGGCGAGATCTGGAACATGCCGAGCGAGAGCAGTATGTTGGCTATGACGAGGTCGATGACCAGAAACGGCAGAAAGATTATGAAGCCGATCTGGAAGGCCTCCTTCAGCTCGCTCACGACGAACGCGGGTATGATGTTCACGAAGTCCGCGTCCGTGATGCCCTGGCGATCCTCCTCCTTGACCCTGAGCTTGAGCGCGAGGTTGTAGAACAGCGCGCGCTCCTTGGAGTGAACGTTTTTGATGAGGAAGGCGCGCACCGGCTCCTTGCCCTCGTCCACCGCCTGGGCGAGGAGCTTGAGCGAGGCCTGAGAGAGCATCGGCTGATTGGTCCCCTGGTTTATGGTCTTGCCGGCCGCCCTGTACACGTCATAGCCGACCGGGACCATTATGTAGACCGTGAGGATCATCGCGAGTCCGGCGACGATCATGTTGGGCGGGACCTGTTGCGTGCCCAGCGCGTTGCGCACCAGCGCCATGACCACCGCGATCTTGACGAACGAGGTGATCATCATGACCACGAACGGCGCCATGGCCAGCGCCGCGAGCATGACCAGGAGCACCAGCGGCTTGGAGACGCCGGCCTCGCCGGCCTGCGCCCAGGCGACGGTCGAGCAGAGGAGCGCGGCCGCGGCCAGGAAGCCGGCGCACACGCCCTTTTTGCGCCTTTTGATGAATGAGAGGATCACGGATTTTCCTCCACGCCCGGGATGTCGAGCCCCTTCACATCCTCCGGGGAGAGTTCAGCAAGCAGATTTATAGCATGATCCGCAGAGCCGATCACCAGATATCTTTTCCCTATCCTCACGAGGTAGAGATGCTTGCGCTGATCTATGGACTGCCTGGCCAGTATCTTTGCGAACCCGGAGGAGGCCATCTTTCGGAAGATCGGCAGCCTCGGCGCGCCGAACTTGAGCAGAAGGATCGCGACGATGCATACGATTGCGAGCAGGAGCAGCATCTTCACGAACAGCCAGGTGAAGTCCATCGCCGTGGCCGGGTTCGCCGGCACGGTGGGGACTTCCGCCGCCAATGTCATCAGGACAGTGAGCATATGTCATTTCACCAATTTCAGAATCCTCACCCCAAGCGTCCCGTCGATGTCCACGAGTTCGCCGCGCGCGATGAGTCTGCCGGCCGCCACCACGTCCACCGTCTCCCCCGGCGGCCTGCCGAGCTCCACGACGTTGCCCTGTCTGAGCTTGAGCAGATCGCCCACGCTCGTGGTGATCTTACCTATGACCGCCACGAGGTTCACCGGCACGTCGGGGGCAAGCCCGCTGAGCGCGTCCGGAGATTCCTCCTCTGCGAGAGGCCCTTCAGCAGACGCGGGTTTATCCGCCTCCATCTGTTCGAATCCGGAGAATGCGATCTCCTCCTCTTCAGCGGGCGCTGGTTTTTCCTCCTGCAGGGGCGGGACGGTCTCTTCGGGCCCGAGCTCATCTTCCCACTCCTCGAACGCCTCGAGGTCGTTGATCTGAGTCTCCTCTCCCCGCTTATCCTTTGACTTTGCCATGTCAGTCTCCCCTGTGAATTCCTCTGATGCAGGCGTGCGCCCTCTTCTTGTCGAGAGTCACGTCCGCGTCGAGCCCTGCGCCCAGGCCCTGGCCGATCCGGAGCACCACGCGGCCCAGAGAGCCTCCCGACAGCGCCAGGTCCCCTCCCTCCAGCATGACCACGTCCCCCTCTTCGAGCTGGCCCAAATCAGCGGGTCTCACGCTCGTGCGGCCAGCCTCGGCCCACACGGTCGCGCGGACGTAGGAGTATCTCTCCAGGGCCCCCATGAGCCGCTCGCGCTCCACGACCCTCGTCTCGCCCGGCGCCTCGACCTCCAGCATCGCCTTGAGGACGAACGGATCCGGGAAGATCAGGCGCACGAAACCCGCGTGTCTGCCGATGTCGGCGCGGTACGCGAAGAGCGCGCACGGCGTGTCGTCCTTCGCGACACCGGTCACCTCGTCGGGCGAGAGCGCGAACCGCTCGAAGCGGAAGTGCACGCGCTCGTCGCCTTTGCAGCTTCCGTGAATCTTGAGGAATAATTTGGCGATGAGATACTGCACCACGCCCTGCTCGGTCTCGGATAGAGGCCTCGGCTCGGGCAAGGATTTGGCCTGCCCGCCCAGCAGACGCTCCACGGCGAGCATGGCCAGCACCGGGTCTATCTCGCAGACTATCTTGGCGGAATAAGGCGCCAGCCCCACGATCGCGACGATCGGATGATGCGGGAGCCTGTCGATGAACTCCGAGAAGGGTCCCTGTGTCACCGCCTCCAACCGAAGCGAGATCGCCTCCCCTATCTCGTCCGCAATGCCCTGGCGAAGCCCCTCCATGAACCCTTCGCGCATGCCTGTGTCAGGGAGATATGAATAGACCGCCTCGAGCATCCTCTGCTCTTTGCGCGAAACCTTCTTCAGCTTGAGTTTATACGGCTTAGAGGTCATTATTCACGTTATAACATTGAGTTACGACTAAGACCAGTACGAAGTGGCTTCCTACTGGTCATTCAAGCAACCGTTATCTCCGAGACCTCGATGCCCTTCTTGGCAAGGGCCTCGCGGATCTGATCCGAGTTCTTCTCCAGGGCCGCCCTGCCCTTGGCGTCCGCAGTCCTGAAGTGCACGCCCACCTTGCCCTCGCTAGAGGTGATCCTGAGCTTGAGCCCCCTGAATATCCGCTCGTTCAAGTCGATCTGGATCTCCTTCTCGCCCGCGCGGTTGATGCCCATGCGCACGTGCTGGATGATCTTGTTCAGCACCTGCTGGGTGAGAATTGCCTGGGAGGGGTTCTTCGCTGCCTGGGCCTGGATGAGCCTGGCCGCGAACTTCTTCTCAAGATCGGCCGGCAGCGTCTTCACGCCCGCGTCGGAGAGCTTCTTCGAAAGACCGCGCCTGCCTGCGGAGCTGTCGAAGCCCCCCTTGCCCTGTCCGCCGCCCCCGCCGCTCTCCCCGTGTCCGCTCTTTCCCACGATCCCCCTGTCCGTGATCACGCTGCTGTCGCGCTGCTCCTGCTGCTTTGTCTCCTTCTTGTCCTTGCGCTCCTCGCGCTCCTTCAGCCTCTGCTCCGCCTCGCGCTGCTCGCGCTTCGTCGCCTCCTGCATCGCCTGCTCGGTCACCGGCTTCTGCGTGAGTTTCGCGACCGTGGCCTGCTGCTGCATCTGACCGGTCTTGAGCAGCTGGTCGAACTCGCTCCCCTGCTGTTTGGGTTTTGCCTTCTCCGCGGCCTGCTCGCGCATCCGCTCCTCGCGCGCGAGATCGCTCTTTCTGACTTCATCCACCATACGTCCTCCGTGTCACGTCTCGAAGACCGATTTTTCCCCGCGCCAGCGCTTCAGCTGATGGATCGTAGTGCTCAGCTCGTCCATCTCGCGCTCCTCCTTGCGGGTGAGCTCATCCCTCACCTTCTTCGCCCAGAGATCCTTGTGCTTCTCCATTATCTGCAGCTGCTTCGACGCGTCTATGTATTCGCGCCTGGCCTTGGCCACGGCGGTCTCGCAATCCTCGACCACCGCCTTCTGATCCTCGATCTCCTCCTCTTTCTTCTCTTCGTCCTCCTTGAGCTTCCGGAGAAAGTTCACATGCACGTTGCCCTTCTTGACCACGATGCCGGCGGAGAGATCCCTCCGCATCTCCTGCCGCGCCTCGCGCCAGCGCTCGACTATTTTCTTCTTCTCCTCCTTCAGCTCCTCCAGCTTCTCCCTGGCCTTCTTGAGCTCTATGAGGGCCCTGGCGAGCGCAACCTCGGCCCGCTTCTTCAAGCGGGCCTTTATCCTGAGGAGGGCCTCGAGCCTGTACTTGGGTTTCGGCATTACTCGAATATCTCTTTAAGCAGGGCGACCGCCTCCGCGAAGGTGATCTTGTCGTCCACCGCCTGCTTCAGGAACGTGTTCACCTCTTCGATCTTCTCGATCGCGTAGTCGACCTTGGGGTCGGAGCCCTCCTCGTACGCACCGATGAGGATGAGGTCGCGCTCCTTCTCGTAGTTGGCGACCACCTCGCGGAGCTCCCTCGACGCGGCCTTGTGGTCCTCGTCGATGATCGAATCCATGACGCGGCTTATGCTCTCCGATACGTCGATCGCAGGGTAATGGTTTCGGGCCGCGAGAGCCCTGGACAGTATGATGTGGCCGTCGAGTATGGAGCGCGTCTCGTCGGCCACGGGCTCGTTCATGTCGTCGCCCGCGACGAGTATCGTGTAGAACGCGGTGATGGAGCCCTTGTCCGAGTTGCCCGAGCGCTCGAGGAGGCGGGGCAAGGTGGAGAAGACCGAGGGCGTGTACCCCTGCCTGGCGGGCGGCTCGCCGACCGCGAGCCCCACCTCGCGCAGGGCGCGGGCGAAGCGCGTGATCGAGTCCATCATGAGGATCACCTTCTTGCCCTGGTCGCGGAAGTACTCGGCGATCGCAGTGGCGACGTACGCGGCCTTGAGCCTCACCAGCGACGGCTGGTCGGACGTGGAGACCACGAGCACCGAGCGCTTGAGCCCCTCGGGCCCCAGATCCTGTTCCAGGAAGTCGCGCACCTCGCGGCCTCGCTCTCCCACGAGGCAGATCACGTTTATCTCCGCCTCCGTGTTGCGCGCGATCATGCCGATGAGCGTGGATTTGCCGACGCCCGCTGCGGCGAAGATGCCGATGCGCTGACCCTCGCCCACGGTGAGCATCGCGTCGATCGACTTGATGCCGACCGAGAGCGGTCTGGTCACCCTCTCCCTGCTCAGCGCCTCGGGGGGGTTCGCGGTGACCGGATACTCGGTCGTGAACTGCAGCGGCCCCTTCGTATCCGCGTCGAGCGGATCGCCCAGGCCGTCGAGTATCCTTCCGAGGAGCCCTTCGCCCACCCTCACCGTGAGCGTGTGCCCGGTGGGGATGACGTCGTTGCCGAGGCCGATCCCCTCGAGCTCGCCCAGCGGCATGAGGAGCACTTCCTGGTCGCGGAAGCCCACGACCTCGGCCTTGATCGGCGGCCTGTTGTGATGCGGGACTATGAAGCAGAGCTCCCCGATGCGGACGCCCGGCACGACCGCGCGCACCACGATGCCCGTTAGCTCGGTCACCTTGCCCTTGATGCTGTAGGTGGAGACCGACGACAGCAGGTGGCGGTACTTTGCGAAGTCCACCACCGGGAGCTCATCCGTTCGCGACGCCTGCTTGATCTCTTTGTCTTTGTCCATTTGTGATCACGCCATCAAGGCCTTCTTTATGGCCGCCATCTGCGTCTCCAGCTGTCCGTCTATGGTGCCCACTTCCGTCTCGACTATGCAGCCGCCCTTTGAGATCGCCTCGTCCTCGCGGAATGAAAGCCTCTTCGTGCGATCGAGGACCTCGCGGAAGTCGTGGTCCGATTCCATCAGCGACTTGTAGTCCTCCGGGTTCACGCGCACCGTTATCCGATCTCCCAGGCTGCGCTCGAGCGCCTGGCGCACGACGCTCCTTATCATCTCCGGATTCTCGCGCACCATCCTGCCCACGATCTTCTCCGCGATATCGAGCACGAGGTTCACGACGTCGGATTCGGCGTTGGTGTAGAATTCCTCCCTCAGCCGCTCGACCGCCATGAGCTTCTCGGTGACCTGGGCCAGGCCCTTGGTCTCCCCCTCGGCGTATCCGCGTTTCACCTCCTGCGCCGCCTTGGCCCTGGCCTCTGCGAGCACGACCTCGGCTTCCTTCCTCACCCTGCCGGCCTCGCCATCGGCCTTCTCGAGGATCTTCGCAGCCTCCTCGCCCGCGTCCATGACGCGCCTGTGAACGATGCCTCCGCTGTCAGGCAACATCTCGGCGCCGGGCCGCGTCCTGGCCTGCTCGCCCACCTTTGCCTTCACATCGCCCTTCTTCAGTATCTTTCCCGCCATCGATGACCTCGTTGTTCAAATCTTCATTGATATCGTCTCTTCGTCCCATTTTTCCGAGAGCCTGCCCTCTTCGTCAGGCCTATAGTCGGGGTGGAACTTGCGCCATTCCGGGTTGATCCGGCCGTCCTCCGCGAGCTGCGCCACCAGGCCTTCCACGATCCCGCGCCTCTGCGCCGCGACTGCCGGGTTTTGATTCTTGCGGCGTTCGTCGATGAAGCGCTTGAGCAGATACGCCTCGAGCGGCGCGAGCTTCTGCCGCAGGAGCTTTGCTGAATTATCGTGCTCTGCGCCGAAGCAGGAGGCCAGCGCAGCCAGCCCCACGGAGGAGAGCATCTTCTCCGAGCCCTCGTGGCGCCCCTCGATCTCGAGCAGGTTGTAGCGCGCCTGTCTGTGCAGCTCCGACGATACGCCTTCGAGGTGCTTCATCCTCTTCTGCAGGCGCTTCGCGTCCTTGAGGTCGAGCCTGTTGAAGACCATGTGCAACGCGCGGTTCTCCATGCCGGCAAGCGCGATCGACATCTCATAGAGCCCCAGCTCCCGGATGAGCTCGGAGAGCTCCTCGGACTTGAGGTAATACAGGTGCTCGAAACCCGGGTGCGTGACCGAGCGCGTGACCCTCATCGGCAGGAACCCGGCCTCGAAGCGGCGCCTGATCAGCTCCAGGACCTCCGGCTTCACCGCGAACGACTCCATGATGTTGGGCACGCACTCGCGCAGCATGGGCGGCAGGTTCTTGAGAAGATACCTCACGTGGCCGGACGGGAGCGCTCGCAGGATGAGGCCGACGACCCGGGGCGTCTCGCCCTTCAAATGCTCGAGGATCCACGCGGGGTGCACCTCGGCCAGGGAGCTGAAGTGCTCCGACGCGGCCATCTGGGCGATCAGGCTGTCCATGGCGACATCGCCCGATGGGTCGGAGACATAGAGGTCGACCACTGATTTCGCGGACTGAGCCTCCCCCGAACCGAGATATTCGAGCAAGACCGCGGCCTCGTCGCCCACCCCCCTGACCGCCAGGGCCGCGAACATCCTCTGCCTTATGTTTGAACCAGTGGCCATAATAACCATGACAATAAAAAAGAGGGGATGCCTGGCATCCCCCTGTATCTCCCCTGATGGGACGCGCTGCCTCACCATTATAGCGCGCCCGTTTTTTTATACAACCTTACTGGACCTGCGTGTTGAGAACCGATTTCAGCGCTGAGACGCCCTGTTCGGCGACCTTTACCGTGAGTTCGGTCATCTGGGCGAAGTGGAACACATGAGCCTGGATGACGAGGAGCTCCTGGTTGGAGAACTTCTTGCCGCTGTAGAGGATGTGGTTCACAAGGCCGTCCATCTGCATCTGGCCCTTGTTGACCTCGCCCAGCATGTCCAGAACCTTCTCCGAGGCCTCGGGACTGGAGGTCTGGGAGACGTCGATCTCCGGCGTATAGGAGACCTCGCCGGCCTCCATGGTCTGCATCTGGCTGGTGGGCGTAACGTCGTTGTTCATCATGCCCATGGAGTCCGCGAATTCCGTGCCGCTGTTCATCTGCTCGGCCAGCACGTCCTTGAACGGGCTGCCCTGTTCAGAGATCTTCGACATACCCTCGGAATTGGTCACCGCCTTGCCGAGGGCGCTGGAATTCAGCTGAGAGACTACCGCTTCAATAGCCATTGTCTACTCCTCCTCACCATCGTTATCGTCAGGTTTCGACGTCGCGCGATTTCTTATCCTCTTGAAGAGCAGCGAGAGCGCGCGAGCGTGCAGACGCGAGGTCCACGACTTTGAAAGCCCCAGCTTCGTGCCGACCTCTTCGAGCGTCCTATTCTGAAAATAATACATCATGATCAGAAGCTTCTCCTTCTCGGGGAGCGTGCTGATTGCATCCCGCATATGCCGCCTGACCTGCATGAACTCGGTTCGCTGCTCGACGTTGCCAGACTCCGTATCCTCGACGTCCATATCCTCTGTAGCATCCAGAGATATGATGTATATCGAAGCAAGGCTGTTGACCGTTTCGGCGACCGAGTTGTCCTCGACCTTCTCGTGGGCGTTGCGCTGATTTGCGTTCTCTGCGGCGTTTCCCAGCGAGCGGTTCTGAAGGTATTCGTTGGCCGCCTCTTCGAACTTGATCCTCGCGTAAAGCGTTCTGGGAAGCCAGCCGCTGCGGCGGAGTCCGTCGTAAATCGCACCCTTGATGCGGTAATAAGCAAAGGTTCGGAAATCGACTTCCTGGTTGGTGTCAAAGCGCTTTGCAGCCTCCAGAAGTCCCAGCCTCGCGTTGCAGAGCACTTCATCATAATCGACCGCTGCCGAGAGGCTCTGGCAAACCCTGCTGGCGATCGACGCGGCGTAGGGCATGTACTGGCTGATGAGGCCATCTCTGGTCTTGACTGCGCTGGCCTCTTTCTTTGTGAGTATCGTGCCATCTATCGCCCTTACCTTTGCCCCAGCGGCCGCTTTGACGGCCTCTGCCTTTGCCTTTGCACGCGCCTGGGCGGCTATCTCGCCCTTTGTCGGCTTTATCGCCTTTTTTACCGCTACCTTTGACATCTTGCCTCCCCCTGTGGTCGCATATGCGCGTAAGGCGACCCGTTCGCACAGATAAGATGCAGAATCCGTGCCACGTTTTCTGAAGATGGCCGTACGGCTAACCAGTTGATTTATCGTATCTTAAGGTCAGACGGAGCAAATGGACATGGTGATAAAGGTCGCAGAATCGAGTCAAATCGGGGTCTTGAAACCCCAATAAAAAAGGCGCCCGAGAAGAGCGCCTATGGTTATCATCATATTGATTGATTCTTAAGCAGGGGCCTTGCCGGTGAACTCCATGACCTCTTTGAGCAGGGCCTCAGCTGCGCTATAGGCGTTCTTGCCATACACCGAGATCACCTCATCCTTGCAACCCTCCAGCGCCCTCATGAATGATGCCCTTTGGGCAGGGGTCATGTCGCGGTACATATCGCCCCTGGCCGCAAAGAGCGGATTGCCGGAGAGCCTCACCTGGGGGGCATGGGGCTTGGAATCCTTTTCAAATGCAACTGCAGGTTTACCGACGGATGCCGACTCCACAGGGGTAAGTCCCTTGAGCTCCGCGGTCCTGTTTACGACCTTTGTATCGACAACCCTTACCATCCGTCCCTCCGAATTAAAGGCCCTGGGCCATGCTTGTCATCGAGTTACCCCTCGCCCCCAGCACCTGCATCACCTGCTGATCCCTTGCAGACATATCGAAGGAGGCCGGCTGCGCCGCCATGCCCTCGATCTCCAGCCCTGGAAACGCGGCCTGCTGCGGCCTCTCGCGCTGCATCTTCTCTGCAGCGTTCGCGTACGCCTTCTGCTGTACCTGGTCGCCGATCGAGCCCACGCCGTACATGCCGGCTGCCGCCAGCGCGGCGGGCGGGAATATGAACGACAGCGGCATAGCTACGCCGCCCAGGATCTTGCCCACCCCTGAGAGAAAGCGGCCGAACGCACCGGGCTTCTTCTGCTCGCGCACATTGGGATCGACACCCTGGACCATGCGCATCTCGTATCTCACCATATCCGGCTGTATCGTATTCAAAGACATAATTACCTCGTCGTTCTGATAAAACCCCTCTCACCTATATTATCGGGCAGAGACAACCCCGAAGTTGCTTCCCGGACCAAAAATATCTCACCAAATTATCTTATAATATCAACTGGTTATCATGAACTCACGGATTTTATAATTCATCCTCGGGCGGTCCCTCTTCGAGCCTCGGCGGCCCCTCCTCCATGACCTCCCCGTCTATCGCAGGGTGGTCCCCAGCAGGGCCCTTGAGCGCCGCCAGCGTGCGGCGCATGCGCGCCCCCTGCACGATCACAACGATGAGCGCCATGGAGAGCAAGACGAGCACGAAAAAAAAGACGAGGACATAGGCCTTGAGCTTGTCCTTTGATTCCGCGTCGAGCTTGAGTCCGATCAGCTCGTGTTCGACCGCCGGTGCCAACACCGGCGACATCGCAGCCCCCGGCGTTTCGCCGGGCATGGTCATGACGTCGCCCGACTTCGCCTTGCCCGAGGAAGACAGGTAATTGATCATGACCGTGACGTCGCGCGGGTTGAGGCCCTCGACCGCGTTGGCGATAAACTGCTGCATCTTCGCCTCAGTGATCGGCGTGAGGCCGGACTCGTCCGGCTTCACGCGGATCACGGCGGATGCGGTCGGCCTCTGCTGATGCTCCTGATCGGCGCTCGCGAACTCGTCCTTGGTCGGCACGTTGAGCACCACGTCAACATCCACGACCTGCGGGATGCGCCTGAGCGAGTTTATGATCTCGCCCTTGAGCGCCAGCAGATACCGCGCCTTCTGCTCGTCGGGCGTGGGGATGAGCCCCTTCTCCTTATAGACCCCGGTCAACCCCAACTCCTTGCGACGCGGCAGGTTGTGCTGCAGGAGGAGAGAGCGCGCGCGGACCATGTCGCTCTCAGACACCTCGATCGAGTAGGAGATCTCGTTCTGGACGGTCGTCTTCTTCTTGACCGCTTTTATGTTGTTCTCTGAGAGCAACACCAGCATCTCGTTCGCGTCCTCCTCCGAGAGGTTCTGGTAGAGCTCGATCCTGCTGCAGGCTGCGAGCAGGAACACGCAGATCGCAATTGCAAAACACGCGCGCATAAGATGATCGGTCTTCATTTTCACCCCTTCTTCGCCTTCAGCGGCTTGGGCTCGAACCCGGCCTTGATCGCGTCCAAAAGCGCGTTTGCGAACTGCCCCGCCCCGCCCCTGTCCGCCTTCGAGACTTCCTTGAGCAGCGCCAAACCCTCGCTCTTCTTGCCCGCGAATATGAGCGCCTCGCCTAGGTACACCTTCGCGAACACGCTCTTCGGGTCTATCGCGAGGGCGCTCTCGTAGCGCTTCATGGCTTGCGACACGCGGTTCTCGCAGAAATCCACATTCCCCAGGGCCACCAGCGGCACGTCGCTGTCAGGCGCAAGCACGCATAAGCCTTCGAAGACCGCCCTGGCCTCCTTGAAGCGGCGCATGCCGAGGTACACATAGCCCGCCTCCATCATGACCGTGAGGTGTTTTTGATCCATTTCGATCATCGCTGCCCCCCGTCTCAACCGACCACCCGCAGCCGATACAAAACCGCGGACTGCATTTTATGCAATCCGCGGCCAGATTTCCATCCCTTATTTGTGGAGGCTTTAGCCCCTTGCCGTGAACTTTTCGATCATCGCCATGCGGGCGCGATGGTCGGCAGAGAGGATGTTCGACTTGGTGTTCCATCCCTGCATGTTGTTCTGCATAGTAGCCTGCAGCTCCAAGAGCTGGAGGTTGTTCTGGTTCATGGTGTTGATCATGTCCATCTGCGAAAAACCATCCGTGCCGGATATCACGGAGCTGCTGCCGTCGGTCAGGGTGCCGAAGCTGCTGGAGCCGCTGATGGTCTGAGCGCCGTAGCCGCCGGAAAATGACGGGGTCCCGGAGGTCATCGCGGCGTCGGCGCCTGAGCCGAAGTTGGCCGCGCCTGCGGATATGCCGGAGAAGGCCGCAGCAAGGACCGCTGCCGAACTGTTATTGCCGTAGAGCGAACCCGCCGTGGTGGCGACACCGCTCATGGCGCTGGCTGCATCCAGCATGCCGCTGAAGTCCGTGCCCATTGCCTTGGGGCTGGATACCTTGCCCGCCTTGGCGTTGGTCTTTAACAGCTGGCTAAGATTTTCTACCGTCATAAGATTCCTCCTGAATTACCTTTCACCCTTATTATCGGTATGGGGTTCAGGCAAAGTTGCGTGGCGGGAGAAAAAAATCGAGATTGAAAATTATTCAGTGATTACAAGAGATTGGCCGGCTCTCGGCTGATGGTTTATGGCCTTACTGTTGTTTTTGTGCCCTCTTCGCCGCCTCCTCCTGGAGCCTGTACTTTATGGCCAGTAGCTCGCGGAAGAGGTCCAGGGTGAGTTCCAGGGAGCGCATGGCGGTCCTCGCATCCTTCTGGGTCTTGAACCCCTTCTTTTTCTTGGCGATCTGATCCAGCTCGCCGTAGGCCTTCTCAAAGGCCGAGTTGATCTCGTTGAAATCCTCAGTATCTATTAGACGTTCAACCGCAGGGTACCCTGCCTGCCCATACTTGCTTTCAGCCTTCTTATGGATAGCCATGAGAGGAAAGTAGCAAAAAGCCTCAAACATGGCAAGGCTCGCCCATATCCATGACCATTACGAAGCCGCTTTATTGGCAGTTGCGATATGAACGATGAACTAATAGTCTTGCCCGGCATAAGGGGGAGACATGAAGATCCGATCATATCTATTGATAGCCTTCATCGCCTTGATGTCGTTCGTCGCCTCGTGCGGCTGGGTTAACCGGCAGTTCGGCGGAGATGGCGGCGAAGAGTTCATGGCCATGAGCGACGCAGGGCCGGATGTCATGCGGCCCGGCCTCATGCGGGCAGCCGCGCCAGAGATGGCGCCTCCGCCCGCACCCATGCCTTCGGCCCAGAAACTGATGCGCAGCGCCTCCCTCACCGTGGAGGTGAGCGACATTGGCGATGCGTCCGACGAAGCAAGAAAACTGGTGGAAGAGATGGGCGGGAACGTGGCCAACTCCTCGGCATATGAGGACAACGCGGGCGTGAAATCGCTGCATCTCACGCTCAAGGTCCCCTCCGACAAACTCGACGCGGCGATCGCAGCCCTTAAAAAGATGGGTCGCGTCCGCACGGAGGACACCTCGGCAATCGACGTGACCGAGGAGTACATTGACATGGAGGCCAGGCTCGCCAACTCAATCCTCCTCGAGAAGAGGCTCGTCGAGCTGCTCAGCTTCAAGACCAACAAGCTGAAGGACGTGCTCGAGACCGAGAAGGAGCTGGGCCGCGTGCGCGCGGAGATAGAGAGCCTGCAGGCGCGGAAGCGTTATATGGACGGCCGCATCGACCTCGCCACAATCGAGGCCACGTTCGTGGAACCGCAGGGATTCGGCAGGGGGATATTCCAGCCGCTCTCCGGCGTCCTGCAGAAGGCGCTCGGCGCGTTCACCGCTTCGTTGGCCGCACTCGTGATCGTGCTCTCGGCGCTCATCCCCTGGATCGCCATCTTGATACTCGCGGGCTGGGTGATGATCAGGCTGCTCAAGATCTACCTCAAGCACAAGAGGCAGAAGAAACAAAATCAGTGACGGCCTTCAGATCGGCATTTGTTTGAACCCTTCGCCGGAGACCTCGTTGACGTCGGCGACGGTGACGAACGCCTTCGGGTCCGAAATCCTCACGTAGTGCTTCACGCGCGCCAGCTGCCTCAGCGTCACCACGCAGTAGATCACGCGCTCGCGGCGGCCGGTGTAGGCCCCCTCGCCGTCGAGCAAGGTGACCCCTCGGCCGAGCTTTTCCATGATCATGTACGCTATCTTCTCCGGCTCGGCGCTGATCACGAACACCCCGCACATGGTGTCCAGCCCGCGCATCACGCGGTCGAGAGAGAGCGCGGAGCACAGATACGATATGACCGTGTAGAGCGCGACATGCAGGCCGAACACAAAGCCGAGCGCAGTCACGACCGCGAGATTGACGATGAACGATACCGTGCCCATGGTGAGCGACCAGCGCTTCTTCACTATCGCGGCCACGATGTCCATGCCGCCGTGCGAGCTGTTTGCGCGGAGCACGAGCCCAGTGCCGCCGCCCGAGAGCGCGCCGCCTATGATGGCCGAGAGCATCCTCTCCGGCGCCCAGCCCGTGTGCGCCATCCACCCGGTGGCGTAGAGCGAAACCGAGAACGTGAGCATGCCGACCGCGCTGCCGACCACGAAGACGCGGCCCAAGGTGAACCAGCCCATGATGAATATCGGGATATTGAACAATAGCACGTAGGTCGCGACCGACAGCGGGGTCATATACGAGAAGAGCTGCGATACGCCGGTGACGCCGCCGGAGAGAAACTTGTGCGGCACCAGGAACGCGTTGATGCCCGCCGCGCTGATCACGGAGCCCAGCACCACGAGAAATAGATTGAGCGCCATCTCCCTGCCGGTTATCTTGTCCAGCCCGAACAACCTCTTCACGGTTCACCTCAAAAAGAAAGCGCCCCTCTCAGGGCGCCGTTTTTCTATCTCAACAGCCGACCGATGTAAATACTCAACGCGTCAGCTTCCGTCCCATCCGGCAAGGCGCGCAAGCAGCCACCAGAAGGCCTTCCCTTTCTGGTAACAGTTGAAGCAATGCGAGTGAGCACAGTCGCTGCAGGCCGGACACGCGTTCGCCCCGCACCAGTCCGTGCACCAATTGCAGCCAGCGTGCGCCGGATCGGCGAGATGATCCGCGCCCGAGGGATCGAAGGTCTCGATATCGGCGAAATCGAAGAGCGCCCTGTCGTTGGTCTCGGCATATGCACGGATCTGGTCGTTGCGGACGTTGAGGTTACCGGCTTCGCCCCCGCCGTCCAAGTGCCCTGTCATGTAGACGAAGGCCACGTCAGGATAGTCGACCTCCAGTGCCGCCATCGTGTCTATGTAATCCTGTATATCCGACGCGGACGCGCTCGAGACCTGGCCGCACCACGACCAGATCACCAGGTTGCAGTCCGGATGGGCAGTGAGATACGCGCGCGTAGTCGCCCCCCATGCCGAGTCGCCCAGGTCCGTGCCTTCTTCGTAGTAGTTCGGCGGCGTAGCATACTTCACCGCATCCTCCGCCGCGAGCATATCGAGGCCCGTGCTCAACTGACTCCCGTGCGAGGTGTGTCCGTAGAATATGTTGAAGTTGGTCCTGACCTGGCCGAAATACTCTTCCGGTATCTGATCGAAATCAAATGCGGAAGCGTGATCCGCAATGAATCCTGAATAATTCGCCACAGGCGTATCGCCGTCAGCGACATCGTCTCCATCGTCATCGCCGCTTCCGCCGTCGTCACCGGACCCGTCGTCGCCGACTTCACCGCTCTGATCGTCCGCGTCGCCTGTGCCCGTGGTCTCACACGCGCAATAGAGACCGATGATGAGCGCCAGCGGTACGACAATGATGATGAACCTTTTCCAATTCATATACGAATATTATAGCATCTGAACGCCGGATCTATCGGTCAAAATATAGATAATTTTTAAATAACAAGAGACTGGGGACGTTCCACCCTATCCCAAGTCGCCGGAATCACGAGAATATAAAGGACAAGTTGAAAAAGTTAGTCACCAGTCACGGACTTACTCCGGCCCCAGCCGAGCCACCTGGCCACCGGCGGCGTGGGGATGATCGCGGCCAGAAGACAGCAGACGCACCCCAGCGCCAATATCTTTCCCAGGCTCGCCACGCCGCGGTGATGCGCGATCATCATGGCGCCGAAGCCCACGCCGTTGGCGATCGCGGTCATGATGAGCCCCTTGCCTGTGGAGGTGCCGAGCGCTGCGAACGAACCCTCCTGCCTGAGGCGGTGCACGACCTGCACGCCGAAGTCCACGCCCGTACCGATGAGTATGGGGATGGCGAAGAAGTTGGCCATGTTGAACCGGATGCCGGCGAGCCCCATGCCGCCGAACAGCCAGACCATGCCGAAGCAAAGCGGCATGATCGCGAGCGCGGACGCGCGCAGCTGCCGGAAGTCCAGCCACACGAGCAGGCAGATCACAATGAACGCGAGCACGGCGGAGCGCGCGAAGGTCTCACGCATGAGCCTCCCTGACTCGTGCACCTCGATCGGCGTGCCGATCACGGTCGGGTCCACGCCGCGGATCTCGCCGACAAAACGCTCCAGGGCTGGCGGGTCCCAGATGTTCTCTTTGGGATAGATCATGAGCGAGTAACGGCCCGTATTCGGGCTCACGAACCTGCTGCGCACATCCTTTGGCAGGTCCTCGAGCGAAATCGTCGTCGGCTCCATGCCCGTGGCCAGGATCTCGAGGTTCTTCCTCAGGTCGCCGAAGAACGCTCGCTGCATATCGCCCAGGCCCTCCAGCCTTGCGTCGTCCGCCGCGTCTATCAGGGCGACGAGCTTTCGCATCTTGCCCGCAAAGAGCCCCAGTTCCTCGACCGCATCCACCCTCCCGCTCTTGAACGCCTGCTCCTCCAATCTCTCGAGGCCGCCGGCCAGCCGCCCAAGCTCGAACATGAGCCTCCCGGCTTCCACGGTCCCGCCCACATCCGCGAACGCGAGCCCCTGGAAGGCCGGGGCCATCTCGCGCACCGCAGCGATCTTCTTCTCCTGATCCTCCGGCACGATGCGCTCCACGTCGTCCACGCCCCTGACGGTCGAGAGCTTTCTCAAGTCATCCGCCTTCTTGTGCGATTCCGCGACCGTGTCCGCCGTGGCGCGCGCAAACCACGTGGTCTCCGAAGACTTCTCGATTATGAGGTGCTCATACTTCACGGACTCCATGCCACGGGCCTGGAGGTTCAAGAGGTTGTTGTCGAATGAGGTGCGGAAGATGAACGGCGCGACCGCGAGCGTAGCGATCGCCGCAGCGGCGACAAGCACGCCCGGCCTCTTGTACAGCGGAAGCAGCCCGGGCATATCGAACGCGCGCACCTTCTTCAGCGCCTCTTCAGCACGGCCCTGATCGCGAAGCATGAGGAGCGCGGGCAAGACTATGAGCATGGCGCCAAGACAGAGGATTATCCCTGCTGCGGAGATGACGCCGAGCTGTGCTATGGCGATGAAATCGGTCCAGATCAGGGTGAGGAACGCGGCCGCGGTGGTGAGCGCGCTGGTCATGTTCGCCATGCCAGTGGTGGAGAGCATGCGCGCGATCGCCTCGGCTGGACGACCGGATTTAGCGAGTTCCTCCTCGTAACGCGCGACGATGTATATGGAGTACTCGATCGAGGCGGCGATGAGCAGCAGCGCGAACACGCTGGAGAGAATGTTGAGCGTGCCGACGGCCAGCGCCACGAAACCGAAGGTCCACGAGATTCCCATCACGAGCGCCGCCACCGCGAGCAGGGGCCTGGCCACGCCCCTGAAGAACACGATGAAGATGAGGGAGACGAGCGCCAACGCGAGCATCGTCGCGACCGTCATGTCGCGGTTCGAGGTCTCCATCTCGTCCGCGTTGAGCACCGGCCTCCCGGTGACGCCTGCGTCGATATCAGGAAACTCCTGCCTGGTCTCAGCCAACGCCGCGCGCAGGTCCGCCAGCGGCTTCTCTATCACGGCCGCGGTGGCGTAATCCTTGGCAGGCATGACGAGCATGAAGAGGAGCGAGCCGTTCTTCAAAAACCCGTCCGGGTCGAATGTTTCGCCGTCGCCGAAAAAGAGGGCCTGCAACCTCGACCGATAGGGAGCTCCCTTCTCAATCACGGCGATCATGTCGTCCAAGAGACCGTCTATGAACGTGAATCCGGTGGAGAGCTCGGACTCGTCCTCAGTCGAGACAGGTCCGGCGATCCGGTCCGCCAGCGCGCCGAACATGGGCGCGAACCCCTCCCACGTGGCGATGTTGCGCACGGAGAACGGACCCCTGGTCGTCATCGCGGCCAGGACTTTGAGCTGCTCCGGCGTGAGATAGAGCAAAAAGTTGCGCTCCAATGCCGGATTCTCGATCTTCCAGATCACCTGCTCGAGTCCCGGGTTGCCCTTGAGCCTTGCGCCCAGCGCCTCCAAGAGCTGTTTTGCGCGCGGCAGGTCGTCGCTTGCGTCGACCACGACATAGAGATATTCCTCGTCGCCGAACTCCTTCAGAAACTCGATGTAGCGGCGGTGATAGTCGAGCTTCATGGAGACCAGCTCATCGAGGTTGGCGTTGAGCTTTATGTGCGTGGCCGCGTACGCGCCGCATGCGATCGTGAGCAGAATTGCGGCCGCCACGATCCTGCGCGGGTGGTGAGCTGCAAACTTCGCCAATAAAGTAAAAAACCGTTTACGCATTTATGATCAACCTCCCCGCCATTCCATTGCAGTTTGGACTTTCTAACACCTTCGATCGAGTTAGAAAATACTTTTTAATATACCATTCTCGCACAAAAACGGTGCGACCGTTGGGCCGCACCGTCATCACTCTCTCAACCTTTTTCCTTTGACGACCATCAAGCGCTAATTCACGCCTCCGCTCTATTCTGATGCAACTTCTTCATGCGCCCCAGGTAATCACGGAAGAATGCGAGGAAGACTGCGCCGAAGAGGGCGGCCATGAAGGACATGATGCAGATCTGGGAGCGTTTGGGAGAGGCCTTCATGACAGGAGGCACCGCGCGGTCGATGACTTGGAATGAGAGCTCTTCCTTCGACTCTTCGATCTTCGCCATCTCGTACTGACTCGTCAGCAGCGCATTGACCTTGGCGAGCAACTCACGGCGGAGCATCAGATAGGTGAGATAGACCTGCTGCGGCACGTCCTCGACCACCCGCACCTCTGCGATCTTCTTCTCTATATCGGCCTTTTGCGAGATGAGAGTATCCAGCTCTGAGCCAGGGACCAAGGACCCGGCACCGGGAGAAGAGACAACCTGTTCCGGATTCCGGGTTGTTATGGGGACATCCACCTGGGCCTCCGAACTCGACACACGGCCGCCATGGTAAAACGCATTGATCTCCTTGCCGGCCTCCAGCAGATCCGCCTTGTTCTCCGCGAGCTGGCCCTCTATGAACAGGCGGTTGCGCTTGGCCGTGGTAAGCGCATTGGCGTTGATGAAATTCTGGAGTTCTTCTATGTAATAGTTAACAAAACTTGCAGCCAACTCAGGTGTTCTATATGTACCTGTAATGGTAATTGTCTTCTCTTTTTTTTCATAGCTAACCTTAACTGCGCCCTTCATTTTCCTGACCGCAATCTCCATATTAGGTATTTTTTTCGGGTCATTCGATTTCCACTTGCCGGCAGCCGCATCCCACGATTTTTCAAAAAGGATCGGCATAAGGTTCTTGCGATTTATGACGTTTTCGACAATGGATCTGCTCTTTAGAATCGCCATCAACTTATCGGCATCTCCCACAGCTCCACTTGGCATTTTAACACCCGCCAGCTTAGCAAATCCACCAAGATCTCCCGCCAATGCTGATATGGCACCACCGCCTCCACTGGATGATACTGGTATAATTACCGCTTCTGCTTTATACGATTTTGTCATCAGAAGGCTCACCACCACCGCCACCACCGACGCCGCCATCACGATCCCGGCGATCATCTTCTTGTGATGATTGATGACTTTGTAATAGTCGAGGAGGTTGATCTCGTCTCTGTGGCCGGCGTTATCGTCATGATGCATAGAAGACCTCCGTCTTATCGTTTGACACTTCTGATCGCCTGTTGCTCATTCCAAAGCACTTCTAAAAACCTCTGATTCATAAGAATTGTCATTCCCGCGAAAGCGGGAATCCCTTGTAAACACTGGATCCCCGATTAAAGCACTCGGGGATGACAAACTAAAAGACAGGTTTTTAGAGGTGCCCTCCAATCAACCAACTTCCGGTCCCGGCTATTTCGAAATCGCAATCACCGTCGCGCTCGCAGAGAGCCCGAAGCTGGCGATGCCGAGCGCAAAACCCATCCACGCCGCAGGGCTCATCCAGCTCTGCTTGACCATGATCGTGTCTCCCGGATTCACGCGATGGTTGCCCTTTGTATGCTTTGATTTGCCGTCGATGTGTATGACCTTGTATTTCTCCTTGCCGCGGTCGTTGAGGCCTCCGGCCAGGGTGACGTATTGGCTGACGGTGTAATAGGGACTGAATGCATAGGCGCCGGGGAACGCCACGCCTCCCAGCACAAACACCCTGTCCTCGTACGATGGATAGAAGACCTGATCGCCGGGTATCGATGCAACGTTGTAGTCAAACTTGGTGTCCTTGGTGAGGAGGTCCGGCACGAATATGACGTCGCCGCTGTTGACGGCAAACTCCTTGATGTTCTGTTCTTCATCTACAACATCAGTGACGGTCTTCTCGCCGTTGCTGAAGCGGATGATCTTTATCGGCATGCCCTTTGCAGCCGCCGTGCTGAAACCGCCGGCAAGGCTGATGACGTCGCTCAGGTTCTTCTCATTCCTCAGCTCATAATAGTCCGGTCTCTTCACAGCGCCCACGACCTGGATCACGCTCTTGCGAAGGGGGACGAATATCGCGTCGTTGTCCGTCACGTACGGATTCTGATCGAGCTTGCCCAACAGTTTGAAGGCGAGCAGGTCCACGACCTGAACCCCTCCGCCCCTGCGCCTGAGCTCGATCCAGCGATCGGAACCGTTCAACGCCAACCCGCCGGCCTTTTTTATCACCTCGGACACCCTGTCTGAGGCCGTCACACGATACGTGCCCGGATTCATGACCTCGCCCAGCACGTGCACCTGATAACCGAGATTGATGAGGGAGGAGCCTGAATCCATTCCCATAGCGCCTGAAGCTCCGCCCTGGGCAGAAGGCAAAGGTATGTAACCTGAGCTGCCCTGCTGTATCGGAATTTGGTCAGGCAGACTCTGTCTCTCGCCGCCGCGGAAGCTCGGCGCAGGCCCGAGTTCCTGTTGATTCACTTTCGTTCGATACTGGGAAAATGCCGGAGAGGCCGGGGCCAATACCACCAGCAGACAGAGGAATAATGCGATGATGCGGTACATGCGGAAATCTCCTTTACTCGGAACCCGAGACCGGTGACCCAAGAAAATCATGGGTGTGGATATAAACCTGAAAAGCGTTTCACTTTCAATGAATTATTAAGAAAAATGCGAAAAAATCCCTGTATTCTCAAGTGAGATATAACCTTTTAATATCAAATGGTTATCCGTGCGCCTGTCGGGTTGTATTCCGGGACCAGATTCTTGAGGATCGCGCGTATTTGAGAGGCATCGCCCCTTGCAGCAACATCCAGCAATGAGCCGAGTTCCGCACGCAGGATTTCCGGTTCCACGTGGCCCACCCTGCCGATGTTGATGTCCTTGAAGCGAGTGGTCCTGTCTATGTCGCCGAGGAAGAGCTCCTCATGCAGTTTCTCGCCCGGCCTCAGCCCCGTGTACACGATAGGAATTCCCGAATGAGGCACGTGGCCCATGAGGGAGATGAGGTCCTCGGCCATCTCCGCAATACGCACGGGCCTTCCCATATCCAGGACAAATATTTCGCCGCCTTCGCCGATGCTCGCAGCCTGCAGCACGAGTTCCACCGCCTCGGGTATGAGCATAAAGTAGCGGGTGACATCCGGATCGGTGACTGTGACGGGACCGCCGTCTTTTATCTGAGAAATAAACTTCGGCACCACGCTTCCGGAACTCGCGAGCACGTTGCCGAATCGCACGCCGCAGCATTTTATCTTGCCTCGGCCGTTGGCCGCCTGGATTATGAGTTCGCCGATACGCTTTGTAGCGCCCATGACATTGGTCGGACGGACCGCCTTGTCGGTGGATATGAACACAAACTTGGAAACACCGTGCTTTTCAGCTGCCTCCACCACGTTCTTCAGCCCCTCGACGTTGTTGCGCACGGCCTGCCTCACGTCCTGCTCGAGTATGGGCACATGCTTATAAGCCGCGGCATGGAATATAATCTCGGGCTTGAACCTCGCGATCACATCCTCGACGAGATCGGCGCATTTGATATCGACAAGCGTGAAGAGACACCTGTTTTTGTACGGATGTTTTGAGAACTCCTCGTCCAGCTGATAGAGCCCGTATTCCGAATGATCCAGCGCCGCCAAAGCCGACGGCTCAAAATCCAGCACCTGTCTGAAGAGCTCGGAACCTATCGAGCCGGCGGCCCCTGTTATCAGCACACGCCTGCCTCGCAGAAAATCGCCTATCATCCCCTTGTCAAGGCTGCGCTGCGGCCTGCGCATGAGGTCAGCGATGTCGATGTTCCTGACGATATCCTTGCCGGATATGACATCATTCATTCCCGGCACTATCCTGCAGCGGACATTGTATTCACGGCACACCTTGAACAGATCCTTGACCAGGTCGCCGTCAGGGTTCGCGAACGAGACCACCAGTTCCTCGACCGAATATTTCTCTATGGCCTCGCGCAGATCGCCGACACCGCCCAGCACAGGAATGCCGTGGATCTTCTTGCCGTTCTTTTCAGGGCTGTCGTCTATGTACCCCACTACCCTGTAACCCAATTGATCGTTCAGCGTCAGATGACGGGCGACGGCCGCTCCATGTTCGCCTGCGCCGTACAGGAGCGTGTTCTTGCCCGACGATCTGGACAAACGCCCCTCTTTCACATACCGCCAGCCGAATCGCGACGCGCCGATCAAAATACAACTCACCATCCAGTCCACCATGAGCACGGGCATCTCAATCTCGCGGCGGAACACGTGTATGACGCTTATTGCGATCAACGAGCCGAAGACGGTGAGTTTCACGAGCTTCACCGCAAAATTTATGCTCACATAGCGCACCAGCTCCCTGTAGAACCCGCTCTTCACGAATATGAAGAGCTTGACGCCCAGAAGGACGCCCAGCATCCACAGATATTCGTACCACGAATAATGTATATCCGCTATCTCGCGGCTGGCGAGCTGCAGAGCAAGATAGAAGGACAGCATGATGATGATCGAATCCGTCGCCATCAAGATGCCCTGCCTAAGATGTTCGCGGTTGACGGTCATGTCTCACCTCTCCTTTAAAATTGTCGTCTACCCCAGCCTCAAACCTGATGGCCAGCAAGATCAGGGGGGCATAAGCGATAACTGCAAATAGCGCCCCCATTGCAGGCCGGAGCCAGGCAGCCACCGCCCAGGGCAAGAGCCATAGCACGTTGATGACGGTCACAGCCATGGTTATCTTGCCGTGGCTGTTGAAACGCGACACGGCATGCTGATAGGCATGGCTCCGATGGGCGGCATGCCAGCGAGCCCCTTTTAACATCCGCCTGAAGACCGTCACCGTCGCGTCCGTCATAAAAGAACCGAAGAGTATCGCCCACACCCACATATTCAATGCGCCGTTGCCGGCAGTCAGTATCGCCATTGCGCCGAGGATGAGCCCAAGGAAACCGCTGCCCACGTCGCCCATGAAGATGCGCGCCGGAGGGAGGTTCCAAAACAGGAAACCGGCCGCGGCCGCGCAAAGGACAAGCGCCGCCAACGCGAATTCATGCGCCCCGCCCAGGAAGAGGAGTGCGGCAGCCGCGCCGGAGATGAAGAGGGCTTCGGCGCCGGCGATGCCGTCGATGCCGTCCATGAAGTTATACGCATTGAGGAACCAGACGAGCGCCACGAGCCAGAAGATATTCTGGAGCACGCCCGATACCGTTACGCCGGAATCGAGTGCCGGGAAACCTCCGAGCCAGAAAAGAACCCAGGCGGCCGCAAAAAAATGGACCAGGATGCGAACAGCAGGCCTGACTCCGCCATGATCATCCCAGAACCCTACGGCAGCCGCAAGAAAAGCGCCGCCCGCAAGCGCGACAAACTGATGCGAGGTCAGGAATGACCGACTGCAGAAGAAAAACATAATGCCCGCAAGGAATACCAGCGGCAACGATAGCCCGCCGCCGCGAGGCGTGGGGATATCATGCGAGCTGCGTTCATTGGGCACATCGACGAGGCAGCGGCGCGTAGCGTAGGCAAGCATCGCGCGAGTGAGAAGAACAGATGCCAGAAGCAGAGAAGCTAAGAAGCTGAGATAAAACATCACAATCATTTCCTCCTTCGACAGGAGTCGGCATACCACTTCGCCGTGCCGGCAAACCCATCCACAAGGGAGATGCTGGGTTGCCAGCCGAGCACCCTTCTCGCCTTTTCAGAACTGACCTGAAGCGAATTGCACAAACGGTCCACGACATCCTCCATGCCGAAGAGGGCTGCGCTCTTGCGCAGCACGCCCACCGGGCAGGGAAGGATGCGCGCCGGCCGGCCGAGGAGAGCCGCGATCCTCTGGATCAGGTCCGGCGTCGACAGATCCTCTCCGTCCGCAACCAGGAACGTCTCACCGGCCGCATCAGGGTGCTCCACGCAACGGACGATGAGATCCGCCAAATTGTCGATGCCGATAAAGCTCCTCAGGTTGTGAATGCTTCCCAGCGGCAGGGGCCACCCCTTGTCGGCCCAGCGCATGAGCCGCAGGAAATTCCCGCCGACGCCGGGGCCGTAGACCAGCGGCGGCCGAACGACAACAAGTTCCAAACCGCTTTTTTGGGCGATTCGTCGCAAAACGACTTCAGCTTCCCATTTTGATATTGCATAGGGGCTATGAGGATTTGCCTCGTCGTCCTCAACGTATGGTCTCTCATCGGTGGAATTGCCGTGGATGCTGATCGAGCTGATATAAACGAACCTGCGGACCCCCGCCGATGCCGCCAGCTTGGCGAGGCGCCCTGTCCCCAGGACATTCACCGATCGAAACGACTCAAGGGGATTTTTCGACACCTCCTGAAGGATGTGAACGCGGGCGGCCAAGTGCATTACGACGTCGACCCCATCCAAAGCCCTCGACCAATCGGTGCTCCCATCTATATTCCCGACGCAGATGACGTCATCGATCACCTGTTGTATGAAATCGACGCCGTTTTCATTCATATCGCGCACAGCGGCCCTGACTGCATACCCGCCCTCTTTCAACGACGAGCAAACCCTTCTGCCGACAAAACCATTTGCACCCGTAACCAAAACTTTCATCATAGGGACCTTTCAGTCAATCATTCGTTATTGTCAGGCAAACTCGACACACATGAAGAACCAGTGGCCCTGTGACCAATGGGGCGCGCAGGGACCCCAGCGACGATTGAATAGGATTCCACGTCGCGGTTCACAACTGCACCTGCCCCTACGATACTGCCAGTGCGTATCCGCACACCCTTCGTTATTGTCGCGTTGGCACCGATCCAGACATCATCCTCAATGACAACCTTACTACAGACCCAGGGCTGCTGAACCATGGGTCTCGTCAGGTCAGCTACGCCATGCTCAAACGCGACAATTACACATCCGGGTGCAATCATGACGTTCCGTCCAATCTCAATCCCCTCGTGCCCTCCATTGAGGCAAGTGTTATCAGAAACCGAACTGCCGGCACCAATACTGATCCTACCTACAAGATTGACATTCCGATAGAGAATTGCATCTCTGTCGATGGCAAAACCGAGCCAGCGATGGAATCGGACCCTAGCGCTACAGAAAAGCCGATCATTCGGCCCGCTGACAAGGATGAACCTTACAAGGTTGACGACTATTCGGCCTAATGACCTTATATGTCGCATCACGCCTTTCTCTTCGCAAGCCAGCTCATCGGCCACTGCGACCAGCCGAAGGGACGTGGAAAACCGGGAAGCAGGCACGCCCCACAGATAACGGAGAGAACCACACCTCCCGCGGCGACCGCAATGGTCAGAATCGACGAATCCCCCTGCGGAAACAGCATTTTCATCAGGTAACCAATGACGAGGGCCACTGCCAAGGGAACCCCCACTGCCTCAGAGTAAAAAATATGCGCATGCTCCGGCATGAATCGTCTGTGCAGAAGGGTGATATAGGGGAAAAAAATGATCACATTCAACAATGCCCATGCAACCGCGCCCCCAATGGCACCGTATCGCGTTATCAGCACGATCATCAAGGGCACGAACAACGCGAGCGAGCAGACGCTGACCACGATGTTGATCCGCACATAACTGTGAGCCAGGGCCAGCTGAAACGGAATATACATGATGGCCTGAATGGCGAAACCCGCGACGAACCATCCCACCATAGGAGCAGCATTGGCCGCAACCTCGGAAGAATGCGTCCAGGCGAAGATCAATCCTGGCGCAAAAAACCAGATCATCACGCCGACGGATATGGCCAGCAGTGAAACCAGCTGGCACGCTCGACGATACAATGATGCCATTGCGTTCAGGTCTCCCATGGCCACCAGCGCCGTAAGCCTGGGGAACACGGCGGTGGAAATAGGGCCTGCCAGCAGGATGGGAACCTGCGAAATCATACTCGCCAGCGAGTAATACGCGAACACCTTCAAGGGGAGGAGATTGGCGACCACGAGTTTGTCTACCTGCATGGCGAGGACTGAAAGCAGGGCGATGGTCGCCATCCCGGCCGCATATTTCCAGACGTTACGCACGCTTTGCAAGGTGAACGAAGGTCTTTCCGGGACCGGTCCACGAAGCGACTGCCACAGGCACACCCCCAGCACCACGGAATACAGGGCATTGCAGAAGATGTGCCAGCGAAAGAAGTCCTGCAAGGTCGGCGAAACGAAGATCAGGACCAGGACGCCGCCGCCGTTCCGTATCACGCTCCAGGAAATCTGAAGAACATTGGCGAGGACCTGCCGCTGCAACCCTAACAATCCGCCCTGATAGAGCGATGAGGGAAGCTGCAGGACGACCGCCCAGATCATCAGTCTCAGAGCGCCGTCCACGACCTCTGGCGACAGCGATCCGGGATTGATCCACGTGATCAGGACCGGCTGCAGAAGGGCCTGCAGGAGAAGCCCGAGGGAGACGGCGATGGTCCAATAGATGACCTCGATCGTGCGGACAAGGTTGTGCCTCTCTTTTTCCCTGCCCGGCAGCGCCGACAGTCGTGCTAGCTCGCGATTGAGCGTCGCCGTCAGACCGGCATCGGCGATGATGAGGACGCCCTGAAGGACTGCGTAAAAGCCAACGATCCCGTACGCTTCGATTCCCAGATAGCGAATATAAAACGGGATGAATAGATAAATGGAAACGACCGCCCAGAAGCGGCCGATCACGTTTGCTAAAATATTTGAGTAAACTTTGTTCACAAAAGACAACCTCATTTGACAGCCGACATCATTGACTCAGGAAAGTCTCGGCCATCAGAGCCAAGCGCGAGCCTATACGCTGGTATACATGAGTCGGATGGAGACATCCCTCCGGAGTCAGATCGACCGATCCGACGAGGAAGACATTGGGGACTTTCTCAGCAATGCGGTACTGCGCCGCGCGCACGATTTCCCACGATGACGGCTCCGACGATTCCGGCGTCTCCTGGTAGTGCTGCAGTTCCACAATGAAAAATGGCAGGTCCGGGTCCTGAAACTGTTCCCGCCATTGCTCGATGAGCATATCGAGCTTTGTCTCGTAGCCAGCAGGGCCAGCATCTTGGATCTGCAGGGCCTCAGTCTCACCCTGCCACAAGAGCACGCCGTCGATGTGCTGCTGCGTGAACGGCAGGACGTTCTTGTCAAAACAATCGCCCGACTCCATCCAACAGGAAATCGAAGTCGCCCCTTCTGCAACCGCCACCACATAAACTGATTCTCCTAGTTCCTTTGCTAGATCGATCGCAAAGCTCCCTCCGACCACTGAAAAACAGGCGACGCTGGCAATCGGATTCCATTCATGACGGACGTATTCTCCACCCTTGAATGCAGAATAAGTCAGAACTTCAACATCGACATCTGAATCATTGAATGAGTCGCATGCCTCCATGTTCGACTGGCCTGCAGCTAGCCAAACAGTGCCATCCAACTGCCACAGCTCCCAGCAAGAAACTTGTATATCCCGTATGTCCTCACCTGAAACAATCCCCACACCTTTACTATCGATTGTGCAGTACTTATTTTCGGGCAGAGCCGTTACGGTGACGTCATAACGATCGCCATCAGCAATTTTTGATGAAAAGGCAAAGGCTCCATCCCCAGATACAGCAATATCGTCTTTCCCATTGTTCTGCAAAATCACCGTTTCACCAGCAGCCAGCCCATCCAAAAAACCCCCAATCGTATGACTGTCTTCGCACGCAATCAACCCAATCGCAAGAAACGCCAGACTGACTGAGAAGATCCTGCGATACGAGCTCACGATCATGCCCTCCCCAAGAAATTCTCTTCTGACAATTTGAGCTCGACACGCCTCGAACAAAGATGACGTTCCATCATCCGCAAAGCACCCCGCGTGTCCGGAATTCCGCCATATTGGAAAGCAGCGCCCCCAGGCTTACCCCGGAGAAGCGTCTTCATCAATCTTACGACAGTCGTGGAAATCTCTAAGACGAGTTGTCGCATCACCTTACCCAGCGCCGAAAGAACACCAACGTCCTGCGCCCATACTTTCCAGGCGGCCATTGTTTCCCTTACATGCCCAGGAGATCGAAGCAGGCACTTTGCGTAAAGACTCTCGAAGGAAATAGACTTGCTGTATCGTGGAGTCAACGCCACTGCAGCCAGATGAGTGAATGCCCAAACAGTATAGGGGGAATAAAAGCAGGGGACCATCGGATCCCAATCTAACTGCTTGAACCGTTGTATATGTTCGGTGCTCCTGATGGAGCCAACATCGGTTCGGGCTGCACGCTGTGCCGATGTGCTCGCGGAGAAAGCCCCCGGGATTACGAAGGGAAAATCTACTACCGCGCTTGAGCGCGACTCCTCGGCAATGAGATGACTGCTGAAGATGTCTGGGCTGACACCGCCAAAAACACTGCCATATTTTGCTCGAACACGCGCCAGCAGTGATCGCGCCACGATACCAAGATAGACCCGCGGCAACGACATAGGACCGGCACCCAGATCGCTAAGCGCCTCTTCGATGTCACTGTGATGATCCACCATTTGCGTCGTCCCCGTAAAACGTGAGAGCACGAGGCTTCCTGCCAACGCTTTCCCCCATCGCTGCGACCGCACGCCGGGCCAGAAATAGTGAAGCACCGTACCCTGATGCTTATAGTTGACCGTCTCAATACCCAGCCGCTGTGCCCACTTGACTATGCGCATTATTTCAGGGCCCACCGTGTCGTCGTCGCCCAAAAACATAACATACTCGCCAATTGCGAACTGAAGCGCCCGCTCGAAGTTCTCCACAACGCTCATGAGCTCAGGCGTGTAGATATAGATAACACGGGGATCCTCTGCCAAGTCACAGATCCGCCCCCGCAACTCGTTTGTATCGCTGTTGTCGGACACCACAACCTGGACGTCATGGCACTCCTCTAGCGCCACACGGATCGCGAACTCTGCACAACTCTGGCGATTGCGAGTCGGGATAACGAGCGAAAGCATCGGCATATACGCAAATCCTCAGAATGATGTGATCATTGAGGCCACAAAACCGAGATCTTCAGCCGTGAGCCACCATCCGCAGGGAATGGCAAATATAGAATCCATGAGTTCAGAGCTTCCGGGCAACTCCGGGGCCTTCACCTTGAAACCGCTGTAACGCATGTTGAGGTAATGGTGTTTCGAGGCACCCACGCCCACGTGCTTCAGCGTCGCTATAAGCTCGTCACGGTGCGCGGCACGGATGAGATAGCTCCAGTAACTCGGTGCCGCTCCGGGGAGGGGGTCGACTGAAGAGATCGACCGCGAGCCCGCGAATGCTTCATCATAGAACCGTGCATTTCGGCGCGCCGCTGCAACACGCTCCGCTACCGTGGCAACCTGTTCAAATGCCAGCGCAGAACAGAGGTTGTTGAGGGTGGATGCCCAGCCGACCTCCGGGATGTCGCATGCAGGATCGATCTCTCCGTCCGCACCGCGGAACGCTCTGAGGTCGATACCGAGCCGCCGCAGCCGGATGGCCCGCTCCGCATCGCGTGGGTCGCTGCAGGCAAGCGCGCCACCCTCGCTCGCGTTGATCTGCCGGTTCGGATAGAAGGAATAGATGGAGAATCGCCCCCACTGCCCTACTTGTTTTCCATGAACCGTAGCAAGCAAGGCATTGTCGCAGTCTTCGATTAGAACGATGCCATACTCGTCGCAGAAAGCTTTCACCTCTTCCACCGGTCCCGGGTAACCGGCAACGTGGTAGAGCAGCAGGGCCTTGCACCGGGAGGTGACTGCGCGCCTCATAGAATCGAGATCAATCGTAGCGGTATGAGGGTCCACGTCGACCCACACCGGCCGGGCGCCGGATGTCGCAATCGGAGCATTGGTAGACATACAAGCGAATGGCGTCGTAAGAACTTCGTCGCCTTCGCCGACACCCGCCAGTCGCAGCGCAATTTGGATCGCACTCGACATATCGTTAGTCGTCACGACATGAGGGCGCTCGATCAACTCCCCAAAGGCGCAGCTAAATCGCTCATTGTAACTTCCCACTGCAATCGCGCCGGAACGCAGCACCTCTAGGGCCCTGACCTCCATGGCGGGCGTATGATAGACGCGAAAAATCGGAACGTTTCTTTTCTCCATGCTCACCCCTTGTGCAGCGTCTCGACGATACGCTGTCTTGTCTCGTCGTCTACCCACCACCCGCAGGGGATGTGAAGCAGCCGGTCATAGAAACTCGCGAGTCCCGGCAGGTCTCGCGAACTGGAGCGGAAAATGGAATGGAGATTGTTGGGTTTGTGCAGCTTCGAAGCCATCACACCGACGCTCTCGAGCGCCCGCGCGGCGCCACCCGCATCATCGCAGAGAAGCGTATAGAGCCAATATGTCGGTCGGGCCTTCGGATCGAAGCGGGCGGGCGAGAACCCTGGGATGCGCGCAACTTCCGCATCGTAGTAACGACCGTTCTCAACATGTCTTGAGATGAGACTTTCGATGCTCGAGAGCTGCGAGAGTCCCAGGGTCGCCCCGACGTTGGTCATGTTGTACTTGTAGCCTACGGCCGTAATATCGACTTCCGTGCGGGACACCCCTTTCAGCATCCCGAACCAGCGGAATTTTTTCGCGTCAGGTACCTTGCCGGCGTCCTTGAGCACCAAAGCGCCCCCGTCCACCGTGGTCATGTGTTTGATCGCCTGGAAGGAGAAGATACCGTAATCGCCGATGCTCCCGACGCTCAAACCATCATAGGAAGCACCGAGGGCATGGGCGCAGTCCTCGATCACCGGGACGCCCTTTTCCTCCGAAATCGCCATGATCTCGTCCATGCGCGCCGGATAGCCCGCATAGTGGACTACCATGATGGCACGGGTCCTCGACGTAATGCGGTCGCGCACTGATTGAGGATCTATTGTGCCATCGAGCGGACTCACATCGGCCCACACGGGAGAGGCCCCCGAATGCAAGATAGCGAGGTTCGTGGGCTCGGCTGTCATCGGTGTGGAAATGACCTCGTCGCCAGGCCGCACACCTGCAAGCACCAGCGATGTATGCAGAGCAGCTGTGCCACTGCTCATGCTGAGGGCATTCGGCAGCTTGAACTTATCAGCAAACGCAGCCTCGAACCTGTAGACGACCTCCCCCTCAGCGATCATGCCACTGTAGAGCGTCTCCTCCAAAGCGGGCATCAGCAGATCTTTGGGCGGCATCGCGACCTTTACCAGCGGTATCATTGATACGCTCCTCTCATTCCTGTTCAGATGCGGTCCAGGACTGTAAAACGTCCGAGGTCCGCAAGAACTTTGGGTGCGAACTCTTCACTAAGGGAAATCCACATCTGCAGATGCACCTGTTCCAGCTCTATTTGCCAGCCCTTATGCCGCAGGAGCGACAGGATCGGATCGCCCATAAGGGCGTTCATGCGCCACCGCCTTGGCATTGCCGACCCGAGCAGTTCTACAACGTCATCTGCCTCCCCGCCAGTTTCGGCAAGGATAGGACCAACATTGTCAGCAACAATAGTGGCAGCGGCGTTTCCATTCCGGAGAATCACGCCCGCCGAAGCAAAGGGCGGAAGTGCGATATTCATGCTTTTTTCGCACACCGTTCCATCGCACGAGCAATCGTAGACAAACGGATCGACACCATCTGAAGCATCCGGGTTGACCACCCAACCGAAAAGCGAGCGGTCCTCGAGTTGAAAACCCAATCTCTCATAGACCTGTGGCTTGCCCGTCCAAAGCGTAAGAGCATCGTACCCGTCACCACGCGCACGCTCGATTGCTGCCGTGAGCAGCTCCCTGCTGAACCCTCTTCCGCGATACTGGGGTCGTACACATACGAGCCCTATCAAGGCAACGCGGGGAAATCGACCCCGCATACAGTATGTACCATCTTTCATCACGAGTCCGCTGATAAATTCAGAGCCTTCCTCAATCCGTGCATATAAGGTGCTTGCGGATGAATCCGCAATCCATGGAAAGTGAGCACGAAGTGAACAGCCTCGATTGCGCGCACGGAAGAACTCATCCCAGACTAAGTCAAGGAATCGCGGGTCGGGCGTTGTGGAGAACGAAACCAGATTCATATCCATCGGCGAATCAATCCGTACCAGAGGATTCCTGCATATTCGTGCAGCATTGTTGACAGGTCGAGCTGCCGCAGCATCGGCAGCCAGACGACAAGTTTCTCAGAAAGTTCCGGCGAGAAAAAATACGACGGAGCCGCCGAGACGTCCGGGAACACACGGCGGAATTCGATCAAAGCCCGCCGCAGGTGCCACGGCGAAGTAACCACTACCAGACGCGACTCTGAGTCGAGAAAACCCATCGCCTTGAGTCGGATTGGATGTTCCTGCGTATTGAGAGACTCTGTCTCCATGACAATGCGTTGCTGCGGTATACCCATGGCCACCGCCAGGTCGCGCATAAGCTCGGCGTGCCGTTCCTTGCGTGCCCATCCTAGACGACCGCTTACCACCAGCCACTTAGCGTTGCACTCCTGAAAAACCTGCACACCCTTGGCTAATCGCAGTATCGATTCGCCATTAAGACGATCTGCCTTCGTATAATATCCCGCTCCCAGCACGACGACGGCATCCACCGGGCAAGCGAAGTTATCCCGCTGCCCGACACCAAGGAAGCCCCACAGCGCCGCCTTGGTTTGCGCCAGCCAGCAGGCAGTAGAGCACGTGACCACCAAGACAAGCACAACAGCGAGCCACCTCTTCACGATTCACCTCTGCGTCGCTGTGCAATCATGAAAAGAGAATCCTCAGCGCCAACCTCGTCTTCTTCATCCATCCCTTGAGCCCACGAGTTTCGTGAATCTCACGCCAGATAATCCGGGGGCTCCAGTAGAACGACCGCTGCATGGCGTTCTGCATTCGCCGCAACTCCTCTCCGCTGAAAAGGCTGCTGGCAAAACGCGTGCGGAAAGCCGGGTCGGGACAGCGCGCAAAGGCACGCCAGTAATCCTCGATGACCACGCCCTGCTCCATCAGGTTGTGATACAATTTTGTTTCGGGCATCGGCGTACAGATAGAGCACTGCAGGTGTCGCGGCCGAAGCTCTTTTACAAATCTACGCGTCTGCTCGATTTCCTCTTTTCCCTCGTCAGGTATTCCGATCATAATATAGGCACAGCAATCGATGCCATGGACCTGAGCGAGCCGAAAGGTGTCACGCGTCTGCTGCAACGTGACTCCTTTCTCCAGATAATCGAGCATCTTCTGTGAACCGCTTTCCACGCCGAGATAGATGCGGGCGCAGCCTGAGGCTTTAAGCGCAGCCAATAAGTCGTTGTCGAGGTGATCGACGCGGCTGCTGATCTTGTAGGTAATATCGAGCCCGGAAGCGGCAAGCAGCCGGCAGAAGTCGAGGGCCCGCCGGCGGTTCATCGTAAAGTTATCGTCCTGGATGAAAAACTCGCGCACGCCGCGGCCGTGCCAATGCCGTATCTCCTCCAGGATCGCGGCGGGGGTCCTGGAACGGCAAGGAGTGCGGCGGAGGTCGCAGAAGCTGCAGCCGTGGGGACAACCGCGAGATGTCATGATGCTCACAACATGGTCTGTGGTCGCCAACAGGTGCGAATACCTCTCCGCGTCGATCAGTTCATATGCGGGAAACGGCAGACTGTCCAGATCCCGAATCGGCTCGCGCCGAGAACCTATCCGGACTTCGCCACTGCGTGTGCGGTAGCCTACGCCCGCTATCCCCTCCAACGCCGCCAGGTCCGCTTCGCCGCGCCGATCCAGCGCGCGACTCAGCTCGCAGAAGGACTGTTCTCCCTCGCCCATTACGATGCAGTCAGCGACACCGAGGTTAAGCGTCTCCTCGGGATAGAGCGTAGGGTGCCACCCGCCAAAGCAGATCACGGTGGCGGGGCTCGCACGGCGCACCACCCTGCAGACCTCCATGCAGTTAAGGAGATTGAATGTCAGCACGCTGAATCCCACAATGTCGGGCTGCTCCCTACGCAATTCCTCCTCCAGACCCGCCAGCGAGGCACCGCCGATATTGAGGTCCACTATCCGGAGATCCGCATCGCACGACTCCCGCACCGCGGCTGCGACGTACAGTATGCCCAGGGGCGGACGGCTGACGTTGCTCTTGTCCGCCTCCACATAGGCGTAAGGCTCGATATAGTGAATGCTCGGAGGAATTATGAAAAAGATCTTCACAGCTCTCCACACTGAGAGACTTCGGAACGCCGGCAAGCTTCAATGCCAGCTACACGATACAGAAGCCTTTCGTACTGACCCACGACGTCTCTCTTCTGAAAGAGACGTTCATAGGCCTTTCTGGCATTATTGCCGATTACCCTACGCTGTTCCGGAGACAGCTGATACACTTGAAGAATCGCCTCTGCCATTTCAGCCGGCAGTTCGGGTCGACAGGTGACCCCGGCACGCGTCTCATTGATCAACTCAGCTGCATCACCGCCAACCCCCATCAGTATCGGCTTTCCACAAGCCATATACTCCTGCGTCTTGCGAGGGATCGTCATTCTGAAAGCCCGGTGTTCTCGGAGGTGGACTACCAGGAGGTCAGCCACTGAGAAAAGCAAGGGCATGTCCTCCACGGGAAGTCTTCCTGCAAAAATTACATTGGTCAGACCGCTGCGTCCGCATCTAACCCTCAACGACTCCAGTGCAGCGCCATCCCCAGCCAGCAAAAATCGGATATCCGGTTTGTCCCGCAGTAGCTCAGCGGCATCCAGGATCGTTTCAAGCGACTGCGCATGGCCCAGGTTTCCTGCGAAGACGACGGTAAATGCCCCTTCCAGGCCGTATTGCCTCGCCATGGTTGCGTCATAGGGCAACGGGCGGAAGATGTGTTCATCAGCCCAATTTGGAATAACTTCTATACGATCTCCCTCTACGCCCTTGCTGATAAGATTTCTTCTGTAGCCGGCCGAGGGAACGCTGATGGCCTTCGCAAACGGGTAGACAAAGCTGGCTATAAGGCTGATGGCACGCTTAAAAACCTTCGAACAACTGAAGGAACTTGCTTCGATCGCATCGGGCCAGATATCTTGAATGTCATACATCAGCGAAATCCGATGAAAAAACGAAATGACCTTCGCCGCAAGCCCCAGCAAAGGAGGTGGCAGGAACACGTACATGCAGTCGGCCTTGCCGATCAGCGCATTGCCGATGGTCATGGCCGAGAACATGAAGGAACAGTAATTGAGCACGCGCAGCACTGCCGATCCCTTGCCATGGGCAAAGTGAGGAACCCTCACTATCTTCACTCCCCCACATTCCTCCCTGAGAAACAGGCGAGGCCGGTAGCCCTCGTAAAAGCGATCGGACGGATACGTGGGAAACCCCGTAAGCACAGTCACCCCATGACCTCTCGACACGAGTTCTTCCGCAAGCTCATGCACGTGCGGCCCCGGTTCAGGGTAATACCATTGTGTCAAGAGGAGGATCTTCACGTCTTAAACCAGACTCCGATCATCTACTGTATGACCTGCTGCCAGCTGCGAAATAGCGCTAACGGTAAGGGCTGCCGTACTCTTCCAGGTATACCGTTCGGCCCTCTGCCCCACCATTTCCGACAACTTACGCAGGAGCGTTTCATCGTCGATGACAGAGGCGATCCGCTGTGCGATATCCTCGGGATCATGAGGATTGAAATACACAGCGGCATCCCCGCCAAACTCCCGCATGGTATCGAGCTTCGATGCCAGCAGCGGACGGCCGGAAGCCATCGCCTCCAGCATGATATTGGGACAGTTTTCACAGGAAGAGGCAAAAAGGTTGATCTTCGCATGCTGATAGAGCTTCGGGAGCTCTTCATAGGCGACCGTCCCCATCAACAAGACGTCTTTCTCAAGCCCACGCCTTCGGATCTCACGCCTGACCTTCCTGCCATAGGGTGTCTCGCTGTGGCCGACGAGGACCAATTTCTCTGACGTCCTTCGGATCTGTCGCAGGATGCTGTACCCCCGTATGACCTCGAGCTGGTTCTTATAAAGCTCAAGAAAGGAAACGTAGAGGAGATATTCTTCCTTCGGGATCCAGGCGGGGCGCACCACCTGCTGAACCTGGGGCCCCCTGAAATCGTCGGCAACGCCGTGCGAGATCGTCACCATCGCACCCTTGCGATCCCCCAATCTCTTCTCAATGAGGCCCCGCGCATACTCCGAAACGCAGATCAGCAGATCGGCATTTCTCATGCTGTTGAGCAGCACACCCTCGAGCAGAAGGTTTCTGACCTTCATATAGCCGAACCCATACCGTGATCGCGTTTCCCGATCAAAGGGGAGCATGTTTCGAAACATCACCACCGAGCGACACGCGGAGGGCACCTTGACGTTAAGGACGCCGCCGGGACAGAAGTAGATATCGGCTCTCTGCTCATTGAGAAGGCGAGGGATATGGCATCGTTCCCACACTGATCGGTAAAAGGGATTAGTCGTTTCGGGATGCTGCGGAAGCCTCTGGATATTTTTCTTCTCGGGAAGGACAAGCGCTGGTTCTGCAAGGACTAGTATTTGCCAATCGCTCCGCTCCTCGACATGTTCGAGCAGATTCCACAGATAGGTTTTCCCGCCGCCATACCTTGCTGACAGCGCGTTAATGACTACTCTCATGAGATGACGCTTTCAATGTGATCAACAAAGGTTGCCCAGGAATTATCCCCGCAAAGGGCAGGCACGGAAATTGCGCTTTCCGCGGGGAACGCCCCTTCCCTCGCCATAATGCTTTCCATATGCGTCGCCAGTTCATCGGGAGAACAGGGGTCGAAGAAGCGCACCCTCGGGTAACCATCGAGGACTTCGTGCGAAAACGGGCGGTCGGAAGCGATGATGTCGCCCCCCAGCGCCCGCGCTTCAAGCAGCGGCAGCCCGATGGTTTCCACCAGTGACGGAAAGATCAATATAGAATCGCGATAACACAGCATCACCTCTGAACGAGGCAGCGGACCCAGAAACTCCATTTTCAGCCCCTCCCTCTCGGCGTGCTGCTTCATGCGACGAGCATAGCCATTTTCGTCTCCCCTGATCGTAACGCTCACGCGTGGAGCAATACCCTTTGACTTAAGAATCTTCAGGGCCTGAAGAAGCACATCGATATTTTTGTAAACAAACGATGTGGTAGGATAGAAGAACTCCTGAGACTGCCTGCGCCCTTTCAGTCTCTCAGCACCGTCGGTCGCAGGAAGGCTGATCGGCGGCATCAAGGCAACGACCTTGTTATGTGAGATTCCATACGCATCTGCCAGCGCCCTCTTCATCCACATCGTCTGGACGACGACAGTATGTGCACGATTAGCGGCCTTCTTGATGAGATAATAGAACAATTCCGTATAAAGCCACAGGACACGCTCCCCGTTCTTCAGAAGAGACCACTTTCGCTCGCGTAGAAAAGGCAGAGATTGGTGAACATAGACTACCTGCGGTTTTTTCGTAAAAAGAATGGCTGTGTTCTGCAATGACACGACGACGTCTGGGTTCAGCTTTCTGATCAGCCGTGGTGCCATGAACAACTCCCACAGGATCCTCCGACCCCAGCTCTTCTTCGGGTATTTCTCGACGATAACGTGGACATGGGGCCCGGCGGACTTCAGGGCATCCGTGCTCACGACAAAATACCACTCATGTTCCTTCTCATGCGCGCCGACATGGGAAAAGAAACCCTTCAGAATGCTGAGAGCACCGGTCTCGCTTGCCGGGACATCAAAGACCGCGATACGCATCAGTTACCCTTTAGCTGGTATTACGAGAGAGCGGCCACATTTATACCACGCAATACATTCTTTGCCCTAACATCCCATGTATATTTTCTTTCAAATTCAGAGCGAGCAGCATCTGCATATCGTCTTCGTACGCAAGGATCCTTGAGCAACGTCACAGCATTAACCCACTCGTCAACATTGCCAGGATGTACCAGAACGCTATTCGTTTTATCCAGCACCTCGCGAAGAACAGGGATATCCGATGCTACAATGGCTTTTCCTGAAGCCATATACTCGAACATTTTTAGGGGTGACATCCAGCGTGAAGTGTCTACCTTACGCCCTGTCACCTCCAATTTATTTTGATATGGCATCAGCAAGACATCGCACATTGCACGATAGCGCCCAGCCTCAGCCGGCGCAACATACCCATGGCAATGCAGATTGTCGGGAACAGACGAAACATACGCAACAACGTCATCCTTCGTCCCACCGATTATATGAAAGGCAACGTCAGGAAGTTGATTTGCCATTTCCACTATCAGTTCTATTCCACGTCCGAAGAGAACTTTACCGACATAACCCACCTGCAATGGAGAGGCCGCTGAACCGTCGCACGATCGTTTCTCATACAACTGATCGTCACAATCCGCTGCATCATGATGCACTTCGATCTTTTCAGCCACAGCACGGTGCAACCTGCAGTATTCCGCTCTCAAAGCTTTAGATATAGTAACACATTTAACAAGCCGCCTCTGGCGCAGCAACCAGCCCTCTAGCACCCTGCGAGCAACATTACGACCAGGCGGGGCATGAGTCTCATAAATCACTCGAAAACCATTATGCAAAGCAAGACATACACCATATATATCACGGCCATAAATCAGCACTTCGTTCGACCGATATGCTTTTATCAGACATCTCAATTTTGTCAGGGCAAAGAGGCTCGATCCATACCGAATATTCGGCGCCAAAAATGTTTTTACTTTAAAGTTATGATCCACTCCATAATACGAAAATAAATCGACATCCTCACCGCACTGCCTGCGTCGGCGAGCAACCAATGTTACCTCATTGTCAGCCCTGGCAAGCGCCGCACACATGCGCATCACCTGAATGCTGTTTGCGCTTTGAGAGGGTACTATTGATGATGACAAATAGATTATTTTCATTTTAGAAAGGAATAGAGCGAATGGAAATGATCAAATTGGCGATTATCAGACAGGTTTACTACGCTTCACCTCAATCAGATCGTATCTCAGGCCCTTACCAAGGGCCTTTAAATAAAACTCTTCACCAAATGCTTTTGCTAAAACCTCAAGCGTTGGACTTATCACAAAATCACCACGTTTCGTAACGCGTATCTCGGCAAATGCCTTTGTCAGTTCCAAAGGCCTTGTTCTTCTGAACCAATGGCGAATCTGAGGCAAAAAAAGCATGGGCCGCGCCAAGTCAAGCTCCAGCAAGGCATAATCTCCTATAGCTTCACGCAGCGACCTCACCGTACCAAAGAGATCCGAAATCTCCGTAAGCACGGCAAAGCAAAATACAATATCGAAACTACCAAGGCTTTGAATCTCCGAAGCACTCATTGTCTCATATATAATATTATATCCTTCATATGAAGCCAGCGTGCGGGCCTGAGCGAGACGACGCTCATCGATATCGACACCTACAACCTCCGAAGCTCCCATCTTTTTTGCGAACAGACAATATTGTCCAGAATTGCAGCCGATATCCAAAACCCTTTTATTAGTGAAATCTACCTTAGTCAATTCTGCAAGCCGGAGCCTCGTATTAACCTTACCTGGTGTATACAAGCCATCATGAAGATCAATAGTTTGATACCAGGACTGTTTTTGAATCCACTCATTCATTTGATCACGTGACATTAAATCAATCATTTTACTATCCTTCGCAGCAATGTTAGTGCCCGATAATGAAGATAATTTCTGCACAAACAGACATTATTAACTACTTCAAAGCCTAGCGCCTTGAGAACAGCGCATCTGTGATGCCCATTCTTCAAATAAACCAAGCCATCCCTTTCAATGCCCATAATCCAATCAGATCCCGATGAATCATAGCCCTCTTTAGCAATGCATTCTGCCAATGCGAAGCGCTGCATAACGCGCTCACATATAGCATTTCTGACTATTTCATTATACTTTTCGTCTCCAGACGAATAATCGTAAGACAAACATTTATCTGCCAGCCTGGAATTAATCAGTGTATACAATGAGCCCCTAAACATTCCTCCATATCTCTTATTTGTTTCTCCATATTTCTGAAGCTGTTCAGCATACCAGCGACAATACTCTTCTCGTGCCGTCTTTTTATTACCTAACAAATAATTTCTATAGAAATTGTATATAGGCCAGCGGTCAATACTAGTTCCACCCCATCCCTCATTATTATAGCACGACAAATCGTCGTGACGAATTTGGGCGATTGAGACATTGATTATTCTAACAAATATATCAATCATGATGTATAGTTAATTACGCATTAGAAATTATTAATGCCAAACGTTAAGAATGTCTTCATTCATGTCTATTTAGCGGCAGTCTAGTGATGCTCTTCAATACATCACCAATATTGTCGCAATTCCAACTCTCGCTGAGCGCCCTCGGGTCCTTTCTCCACCACTCCGATGCCAGAAGCAGATCAATAATTTCCTTTGGGAAACGGTATCCAATGATCCTGGCAGGAACGCCCGCTACAATTGCGTAAGGAGAAACATCTTTTGTCACGACAGCTCCCGCTCCAACGATGGCTCCTGTCCGGATTCTAACACCACCAAGGACTACTGACTTTGCGCCAATCCAGACATCATGTTCAATGATGGTCTTCTTTGTCTCATTGAACCTCTCACGCAAATCAGTTTTCACCAATTTCCAGACTGGAGAATAAAAACAGGCGGACGTAGATAGTCTATCTGTGGGATGATTGTTGGCTCCGATTATACTGTGCGCGCCAACTGAACAGTATCTTCCAATGCTCTCAGTATTTATGCCTACCATAGAACCTTCCGCAAGCACAGTATATTTGCCTACCCTAGTGAAAGATGTTAGCGAAACGTTCCTGCCTACCCGAATCGGATGCTCGGCATTTGGTTTAACCCCAATGTATGACTTGATCATAAAACCACGATATCTTACCGGATAGCAAAAATACTTGATGACCAATCGGGCCATATCTTTTATGAAGTCCATATTGTTCCCAACTCGCTTAGAGTTAACTGCCTCATTACAATGTCCGCACTATTGTGAGTGATTATATTCTGTCGACGCTCTGCTAATACGAAAACCATCTGCATCCAGCCTCTCTACAACTATATGTGCAAACTCAGGATTAATCTGAGCAAGAGATGATATTTTACTTTCAAGTTCATCCTTCTCTATCCCTGGCATCTTTTGACAAGCATACTCACGACGCCTCATTCGCTCGGTGACATCCCAAACACAACAACGATTAGCAATTCGCCTTGCCAACAACCTGATACTGCCTAGCAAGGCATACATCGATATCTTTCGCACCCTTTGTGAGCCATGCCTTGCTATTCTCTTCTTCGATTCTTCAACAAAGAACAGCTTCTTTTCCGCCAAACATGATGCAATTCTCGTGGCAGCATCATAATCCACGTTGGCAATCCAAGGTCGTATGATATCTTTCTTCTCTTCCAGAATATCACGCTCGCGCCGCTCACTTATGTACTTGTCAACTAAGCGCATTAACTCAGCCTCGCTGCTCGCAACATCACTCACGAGCATTGGCAATTCCGGAGCAAAGTTGTTATCCCGAATAGGACAATAGGAAATAGTAGGTATTCCAGAAAATGCTGCCTCAACTGCAGTCGTGCAGTCATGATGAATAACCACTAACGCAGACATGTTCCATTCCTGAACACAACCTTCCTGAATAATGGAAATATTGTCATGGCCCGAAAAAACGTCCTCATAGAATCGTACTAACTCTGATGGATGCGGACGAACTACTATTCTAATATCAGGGTGCTGCTCGGCGATGTGCAATATTGCTCCGACAACATAATACTGCACAAGTCTGTAATATGCCTTATCGATCCCATCCTTCCGATGATCTTCATTGCCAAAATGGCCAGGTAGTGCCCTGATCCCCTTCTCATATCCAAGCACATGATTCGCATATGCGAAACTCGTATTGACTAAGATATAGTTACCATACTTCTCTCGTAACAAATCGGCTTTCTCTTTATAGAGCACCTCGTACTTCTTTTTTCGCAGATCAAACCGAGGATGGCCGGTTACAAATAAACGTGTTGCGTCCACACTCTTTCTATTTTCCAGGAGGCATTCTTTTAGTGCGTGACCCCAAAGAAAATACATATCGTAGAATGGCACTAGTTCTTCCGGATACCTGGCAATGAACGTGAACATACCTTTCTCAATAATCCCACCCTCTTCATCCAAATTTATGATAAAGCCGCCATTTCGATGAATGTCCTCGCAAAAATCGCGCTGCGCCGGTGTAAGCCCTTTGTCAAAATACAAGAATGGAGCCATATTACCCATTCTGCGATGCACGACGCTCTTAGAGCCCAATAAACATGTAAATCCAGCGCGAGCAAGTTCACAAGCTAGAAAAAGTCTGGCATCAAGTTCTCGTGATTTTATCTCTATCGGCAAACAGCACGTTATTGTATTGTTCTCCATCTTATCTCCATAATTACTTAGCGACATTTAGAATGAATGCGGCTTGTTTGATAGATATTATGAGAGGATCAACTTTTTCATTTTCGCCTGAAACAGAGTTGTCTGTTCATCCAAGTCTCTTGCCACTTTTTTGTAACGAGCGTTGACTTCGGACAAACGGCCGAGGATATCAATAACGCGCATAAAGAACATGTCCTCAAAATCATCTTCCAGCACATCCATACAATGCTCTTGCAATCCCAATTCATCATAGAGTCCTGGGAGTTGCGGGTGAGTGCCCAATCCAAGAGTTGGAACCCCCATGCCAATGGGGCACACGTTGCCATGAAATCTCATACCCACCACCATGTCCACATGCCTGTAAAGATCAAATGCTTTACGGTAAGCCGAGTCCGCCGAAACAACGGGCGCCACTGTTGAACGCAATCTAGATATATCCCTAGGCAATGTGGATAACACTTCAGAAATAATTTCCAGATCGGCCGGAATATGCGGCACAAAAACTATTCTGATATTTTGCTCATTAACTAGATGCACTAGCGCGCTAGATAACTGAGATAAGAATATTCGTCTTCTTTTGCCACCGGCCATCTTGTCCGCAAGACCCACTCTGGCCATCAGCCTATAAGAAATAGACGGCTCTTCTCTGAATCTATACCGCTGTTTATCTCCCGCTAATTGCACTGTAACCAGCGGTTTCTCATCAGAAAGCTCTTTGTGCTCTACGTTCAGCGTGGCCATATGAAAACCACCATCAGGCACTGTAGTTATATTCTGCACTGCAGTATGTCCGAAGATCTGTCCAAGCCTTTTAAGAGATCCGTCATTTCGCACGCTGATAAGCGTATTGGGCCGCTTTGTTAAATATTCTAGATAAGATCCAAATGCCGATTTAGCCTTATACTTTTGTCCATAATATGAGGCAAACCCCAGAGCATAATAAATGACAGGCACCTGAATTCTTTCCAGCGTCTCAATATCAAGGCCAACATAGCAACCGGTCTTGTCATGATGAGATAGCCCCGAGAAAAGACCGCCGCCTCCTATTATCATGGCATCATGTGAATTAGCTAACGCCACAAACTCACGACAATCATATCGTTTCTTCCCCATAAATTCGGAGTAACCGATCATGTCTTCGTCGGTGAACGTAATCTCACAATCTGGCAAATTACGCTGTAGAGTCCGACGAATTCCGTCGATATTGGCACAATCACCAATGTTCGTCGAATAACACGCCAAATGTAATATTTTGATTTTGCGCATCCACTTGCTCACATGTTCTTTTCAGTCAGCGCCACTTACAGCGACAACTGCTTTATAGTAATATTGCCATGACACATATTACCTGCTTTGTTTCGAATACAGCGCATCAATTTAGTCAATATCGAGAAATCTCTTTTGAATGCTTATCTTCCAAACATCATCTCTCCTCAATAATTCAGCAAATCTATCAGCGCTTCTTCCATCACCAAATTTGTCACTGGGCATATGGGGAACATCGCTGATTCGATTGAGCGAATTCAATATCTTATCCTTATCCTCTTTCACATCGATTATTGTTGGATGCCTGAAGCGACACTGCTGTCTGGTGCCGATATTAATCGATGGAATCGAATAGAATGGGGCCTCTCGGACGCCTGCGCTTGAGTTCCCAATGATGAATTCACAGTTTTTGAGCAACACCAGGTACGCCTCAAATCGAATGGAAGGGAACAACTTGATTCTCGGGCTCTTCTCAAGCTGAAATAACTCATTGAGTATGATATCTGAGCCAGGATCATTGTTCGGATAAATGGCAACATAGTTACGCTTTGATTCTATAAGCGCGCTTGCCACTTCGACAATGTTTCTATTCAAATCATGTAGACTCGATGTTACCGGGTGATATGCAAACAACGAGTAACGCTCATAGGGAATATCGTAATGGGCTTTAACTTCTGCAAGAAGGGGAAGATCCGTTGACAACATGAGATCAATGTCCGGCGATCCTATGACGAATATGTTCTCTTGAGCCTCACCCATCTGAATCAATCGTTTCTTTGCCTCATCATTCGCCACAAAATGAATATGCGCAAGTTTTGAAACGGAATGTCTGATAGACTCATCGATTGTACCGGAAATCTCCCCGCCCTCTATATGGCCCACTAGAATGTTATTCATCGCCCCCACTATCGCCCCTGCAAGGGCTTCACATCTGTCTCCATGAACAATCAGCATATCCGGTTTTACAAGGATCACAAAATTGCTGAGTCCATGAATGGTGTTTGCCAATATTTCATCAAGGGAATCGTTATGTCGCTGATTGATAAAATAATGTATGTTTTTATATCCGCATTTTAGGACCTCATCATATGTGCTTCCATATTTTGGAAGCATGTGCATACCGGTAACAAATACATGCGCTTCCAGCGTGGCAGATCTTTCCACCTCATTGATAAGAGGTTTTAGCTTGCCAAAATCTGCACGCGTGCCTGTGAGAAAAAGAATCTTCTTATTCACTTATTTGCTCCCATGTTAACTGCAGATCCTTTCTTATATCGCACGCCGCCCTTCTGCCCAACAACGACTTGAAATCCTTGGCCTTTATGCCCCCTGTCCCTGGCCTCTTCACCCAGATATTTTCCAGACTGAGAGTTTCTCCGACTGAGATATCTCTTATTGCAACAACGCAGGCATATGCGAAGTCGATAGTTGGCTGTTCTTCAGGCAGGATGGCCTTTTCTCCCCCCAAGGCTCTATGAATTGCATTTGTCCCACAAATAAGATCCTTCAACTCATTGGGATCAATAGATATCGGGATATCCGGACCAGGCCAGCACTTATCCGAAGTGAAATGCTTCTCCAGGATACTTGCTCCGAGTGCTGCTGCAGCAAAAGACGTATAATTTCCAATTGAATGATCACTGAGTCCAATCACAGCATCTGGAAATGCCTCTTTAAGTTCTACAAGAGCACCCAGCCTAACCTTGTTGTAGGGAGTCGGATAGATCGATGTGCAATGTAATATCGCATATGGAACGCAGGCATCCTTCAGAATTGCAACCGCCTCACTGATAGAATGAATATCGTTCATTCCGGTGCTTAAAATGATCGGTTTTCCAAAGGCGGCTATATGCCTGATAAGCGGATAATTATTACATTCGCCCGACCCAACTTTATAGGCGTAAACACCCATCGACTCAAGACGGTCAGCCGCCGCACGTGAGAAAGGTGTATTGAGGTATATCATCCCCTTCGCTTCGACATAGTTTTTGAGCTCAATTTCCTCACTTTCACTCAGGGCGCATCTTGACATAATCTTCCATATGCTTTCCTTTGCATTTCCAGGAATCACGTCATTGGGTATCATCTCATCGTCGATCACATGACACTGAAATTTTACACACTCGCATCCAGCGCCGTAAGCATCGTCGACCATCTTTACCGCCTTATTGATACTGCCTTCATGATTAATGCCTATTTCAGCAATAACCAATGGAGGACTACCCTCACCGACCAATCTTCCTGCCACATTAATGTTCGGACTCATATCAGCGTAGGCCTTTCATCGACTACTCGACGATAAATTTCTCTTTCCAGATACCATCTGTATCTTGTTTAAATAGTTCGCGATTATACCACTTATCCATTACGCTCCAGAATTCCTTCGACGACGTATTCGTGAAGCCGCAGAACCTGTCTACGATGCCCTGGTCGAGCTTCCTGTCATATTCCCTCACGTAGGGGATCATCTCCTCGCGCGTCTTAAGACCCGATCGAATCCAGCGAGATGCCATTTCAGTTGCAGATGCATGACCGTACTTGGGATATTTCAGGTACTGATTCAGCAGATAGCCGATCGAATCTATCTGATTGTATTGTTCAAGCGTTCCCTCCCTGGTGTATTCGTGACCCAGGTGTCTGAAACCCCACCGCTTCGCAACCTCGTAATTGTGATGGCTGTCCCACGGAACGTAATAACTCAGGTATATGGGCTCGAGTTCATGTCTCTTGCACTCCTCGTATGAGGGCTGCCGTGCCGACTCGAGGTCTTTTAGCGTTACCTGTCCGTCGGTAGTCCAGCGATCGAAATTAACGGGCTTAACAACATCATTTAAGGGCTGCATCATTGCCGACGGTGTCTCATCGTCGTATTTGCCGCCATACGTATAATTTACGTTCTCACCATAGACCAGAAGTCTCGTGCCGAGCTTCATCGCCATGCGGTATGGATAAGCATATATGAGCGCATCCGCATACCATGTCGGGGATCCCAGCTCGACAAAGGCCTTCTTTGCCATAACCTTTGCTACGCGGCGATTGGGACTCATCTGAATTATATCACACCCGAACACCTCCGATATATTCTCGACATTCTTTCTCCCCGTTTCAGTCCAGTCTGTATTGCCGACGGCCAAAAGGACTGGATTCATCTTCATCAACTCCTTCATGACGTATACTTGATAATGTGAATCTTTGCCTCCCGAGACTGCTATAGCGCAGTCATAATAATTTCCGTTACACCCACGGTACTTCTCACATAGAGTCTCCAACTCCTTCCTTCGCTGATTCCAATCTGTAGACTTCTGCTTCTCATAATTAATACACGCTGCGCAAACACCATCGACAAACGTTATTCCCGGACGCGTATCCGGCATCAGACATTTTTTACAATATTTCATATTGGCATCTCCTTATTTCCTTCATGATAGAAAGTCATATATTCCATTCATACGTCGCACTTTTTCGACAATAGCATATCGATCATCTCTAGCTCCCACTGGTCATCAATTTGCAAAGAACGCGATGCCGGCATTATATATGGATATGTTTTAGGAGGTGTTAATGTCCTGGCGGCGATCAAAACCTCTCGCCGGGTGAGATAAATTGCACCATTCTGAAAATAGACAGGAGGCATATCCTGACGGCGGATATTTGACGAGCCGGCTGCAGGGGAACGCTCAAGATAATCAACAAGTATTCCATCTGAATCAATGTTGCTCAACAGATAGGGATGATGATGAGTCTCACATACGCTCACGACGCCGTCTGCCTCATTTTTATACGCCAATTCAACGGCGCCATCAATATCCTGGGATGTCCTCATTGGTGATGTCGGCTGTAAAACCAATACATAATCAGGAACATAACTCTCATTCGTTTTAAGCCATTCCAAAGCATGGATAACTACCGACATATGATCCGATGTATCAGTTGCGAGTTCAGCTGGACGCACGAAAGGAACTTCCGCACCATATTTCAATGATATTTGGGCTATTTCTTCGTCATCGGTAGAAACCACAACTCTAAGTGATGCTCGCGATTGCAATGCGGCTTCAATTGACCATGCAATCAACGGCTTACCTCCGACATCCAAAACATTCTTACGCGGAATACCCTTCGATCCGCCACGTGCTGTTATCAAAGAAAGAATAGTTTTCATCGCAAATCATCTTCCATAAACTTTACCTATTTTTATTAAACCGCAAATACTCAATTGCTTGAATGTCAAGCAAGTGACATAATGACATTACCAATTAACCTGCGCTTAGACTTCAAATAATTGATGGATATCCTCTTTAATACATTTTCACGTGCCCGTGCCATAAATTCCGCTCTACAAAAGCCATTCAGATTAGTCGCAACGGCAATATAACCAATCTTAAAATGACCATTAATAATGCATGCAACCAATCCAGTTATCAGTTGGATATATCTGCTATCAGTAGAAGAGTAATTGGCATACCTTACAGGGAACAATAATGAATAGCGCAGTCCATTGTCCATGTAGACAACCTTCACGCATACGTCGGTAACTCTCCTATTGTTTGAAAGATCGCCATATAATTGTTGCTCCGTAACAACCTCATATTGCCCCCCCCCCAGATATACATTGAATTTCTTTCAAATTGTTTTGGCTTAATCGCCTTCCAACTAATAGTGGGTTGAGCAGGAAATTTATACGTTTTCCTACCCGAGGACAGGACCATTGACTCACCAACATTATTCGGATTAAAGATAGTAGCACATTTTTTAAGGCAGATCACAGACTCTTTAGCGCACTCAGCAGCAAGATAATACCACTCATTACCATCGTGAAAAGCAGATTGAATTTTCGTCTGCCATAGATTTCCGCTCGTTGGAGGAATCCCATTGATCAAAAAACCTTCATTTATATTTGGTAGAGATTTATTCATTTGAGTTCCTTATAAAGACATTGCACTGAGAATGTCATCAGCGACAGTGCTACTTACATTATCACCTATCTCGAAAAGTTCATTATGACGTTTTTGAAGCTTTAAAACGACATCTAACCTATTACTGAGAATCATGTCCACATGACATCTTAAATCAGCATAATCGTTTGCACCCAAAACCAAGCCCCAGTATCTGAAGCTCTTGACCGGATCGCCATTCTCGCCCTTAAGCTCATTTGAATAATCGTAATTGGGAATATCGCGAAAGTCGAACAGCTCAATGCTTGGAACTCCGATGACTGTCATATCAGCAATGAGACTCGAGGAACACAACGATATTGCACAAAGAGCACCTTGACCGATCTTGAAGGCATGGCCCTGCGAATAGACCCATTTTCTATCATAACAATCTTCTCCGAATACCTCCTCATACAACCCTTCCCTTTTCTCCTTCGGATGCAATTTGACCACAACTCTTCTCTTCAAATATTCAAATGCCAAACGCCTGATATCCTGCAGCGCCTTATATTTTCTATCTCTTGGATAATAAGTAGTGTTTGCCGGTCTCGAGATTACTAAAATATGTCCTCTAGCATTATCCCAATTATTATCGCTGCTGATAATATTATTGATCCATTGGGAATCATGTCTGGGGATACCTACAACCGGCATTTCTGATTCCGACAATGCATATCTAGCTCTATAATATGGCCTTTCCTTATAAGAATACAAATATGCCCGTCTGACTCCCTTCCTTTCCCCCGTACCCCTGAACAAAGATATTTTCTTTGCCTGAATGCTGATTCCGTGCTGAATCGAGAAGAGTGGTTTTTCAGACAACGCTTTCATAAGTTCATTATTAAATGCCTTATGTTCTTCATGAATATCCATGAGCACTGCATCAACGGATCTTAACAAATCCGACAGCCCACTCTCTGTTAGCCTACCCTTTGATTGTATGACTCTACCCCACTTCTTTCTGATACACACAATAAACCTTTTGACATACATATTCTTTAACCAATGTTCAAAAGCGTAAATACATTTCGTTATAAATCCCTCACCATTTGAATTTACAGCGTCCACCAATGATGGTGCCCTCAGCCATTCATCTGATATGGACCTGAATATAACTTCATCGAACAATGTATCCGCTATCTCTATGAGAATGTTCTTATCATCGATTTCATTTACAGAGCGTCTCTGAGAGATTATGCACATGAAACGAGTATCCGCTATTTTATTGCGGATCTCATGAACAACTGGAATCCAGCTGTCCAATATTCCAAGGCTCGGAGAGCAGATGAATGCGATCTTTGGCTGTTTATTCACTTTGATTTATGGCTAGCCTACTGTTACGAGGATTCTATGACAATGGAATCAGTTCTGAAACATCCATCCGTACTTAAATAGTCCCTTTCTCAATCCCCTTCTCATAAACCATTCACCCCATGAGTTCGCGATTCTTATACGACTTCTTAATGCCTCTTTATGAATATTATCGATATCTTCGATTGATCCTTCCCTGTCAGAACCAATTTGCCTGCCAATCCATTCGCTTACTACACCCGATTCCCTGGCATACAGTTCATAATGTTTTAGCAGGATGCATGGCATTACCATTGACCCGCTATTTCTCTCAAGTGCAGGAGACGCACCAGGCTTAAAATAGCATACACCGCCGCCAGGTATTACAGCACGCCTTTCCCCATTAAGGTAGGTTCCACCGTAAGTATTCCAATCGTAAAGAGCGCCAATAAATCCTTTTAACGCGGCATGCCCAACATCCAGTGCATCATTGCAGCAATCAAGTATATCAGTCCGCTCTGGTACTACGTTTATCTGAAAGGCTTTCCGGAGGCCTTTTATTTTTTTCACGAACGACGCTTTTGACTTAATCTCCATGCTGCACAACCGCTCCACTCTTTTCACAGATTTATTAAGTGAATTCAATATCGCAACACTCTTTTTCGCCGGAATATTACCCTGTAAAATATCAAAGACTCTATAAAGTCTCTCGGGGAGCCAATCAATAATGCGCGCAATTTCCAACTGAGCATATAATTGATCGTACGTTTCAAAATTTATTTCTTCGCCATAAAGCAGCCCGAGTTTTATATCATCCCATATCAGCACTGATTCAGCGTTCTTCCTTGGTATCAATATAATATTAGCATCATCTATAAGTTTGAGCGTATCCCTTCTAAGCAAAGACTTAATCGATTCTATTTCTGTCGGAATTCCTGTGGTGTCATCGATGACCAATATGATATCGATATCAGATGCTCCGGGGTCATCGCACGTTCCGTACTCGTAAATGGATCGAACACCCGTTAGCCCGCCATATGTCGCGATAATGTCTTCGCGAGCCCTGTCATAGTTCTCTCTTGTAACGTCAGGCTTCATAGGCTTTCTTATTATCAAGAGCGATAATCGACTCCCTTATCAGGGCAATAAATCGTTCCATGTAATCATCTCTCAATGTCTCACAAACCCAATCAGGAATTGTATTACCGGTATACCCCGGATATTCCCGCTCCTGCCACTCATTCCTTATCTCTGTCGCTTTTTCTACAAGTTCCCATGCGCACGATGAAAACAAGCATCTGGCCTTATCGAATGATTCGCTTTTACGCGTAGGCATCCCGATTCCACTCAGCACGAGCGCCGGTAATGTCATTGTATATCCTAGAAAGTAATGTAACTGATACATGTTATCACGTCTGTTTCTAAAAGGTATTTCAAGATATTTACCATTTCTCGAATGATGTTTAAAATAACCCGTCTTTATTGATTCTATTGCAAGATTCTCTCTATTATAAAGATCCCTTAGCAGTGCATCCGAATTGAATGGTCTCTTGTGAATATTGAATTCTTTTGCATTGCCAATCATATCAAGGCTTTCCATCAATACCTCAGTTGGCAAATATGTTGAGGGGTAGTCCAGCAGAGATGCATCTGTCACGACCATTAGCCCGTGATGTTGCAGCGGAGCCATTTTATCGATCATCTCTCTGATCTCATGACATCTGGCCCGCATATCAACCAAAGAATCTGGATCATTCATAGTGGAGGCTGACACTACCACAAAAGTATCCACGTCGCTCCAGCCTCTCCTATAATTACCATCCGCCATGCTGCCATGAAGCAGAAATAGATCCACATACTGACTCAGCTCGCCTTTAATATATAGCTGTATGGTATTTAGCTGACGTAGATAATCTGGATCATGTTTCCAGTAATTCTCGTCTATTTCCAAAGGTTTCGGAATTACACTAATATCCTTGTGCGGTCGGTCAACTCCCGCCATTTGATACACGCACGATAGATGCCTGGCGAATTCTCGCGGTCTATGTTCTCCCTCAAACGATAAGACCTCCGACTTAATATCTAAAAACCAATTAAGCTGATTCACTAAGGATTCAAGAAGCACCGATGCTTTATTAGTATTGAAATCAGAGTTCATTGCTTAATAAGCCCTTACATCAACTATCCGTTCACTTCCTCATCTTATAAGCAAATTCTCTAATATGTTCTTTGATTCCAACTAGCTCAATTGCTCTTATCAACGCCTTTTTTGCATACCATGCTATGTGATATATTGGCAATATCCTGTATATTAAGCGCAAAACCTCGGAAATCCTGATACATCTCATTGCGTCCGCATAATCACTATCGTAACTATTATTTCGCTTATCCGATTTCCTAAATATGCATCGCACGTCCTCAGTTCCGATCATTAATTCAAATCCATTATTTTCGACTAAGTTACATAGAGTCCTCATCGAAAAATAATAGGTATGCGCAATCTGAAAGCATCTCAAAAGATCTGCATCATAGAAACCTTTTAATACTTTTTTATATGATGGCACATGTATGAATATCAAACCATTCTCATTTAAAATGTCATGAGACTTACTCAAGTCCCTGTTCGGCTCAAGGAGATGTTCAAATGTATGGCTGTATATTATTATATCTGCTTTTAAAGAGTGATCATGCAGTTCAATACCGCCACACTCTAAATCGAGCCCATGTTGAACTCTTCCATAGTTCAAATATTCTGTGCCATAGTCATATCCCTTAATAGTACAACCTTTATTTTTAAAATATTTTAAAATACCGCCAGCGCCACATCCAATTTCAACAACATAACAACCATCATATTTATTTATTCCAGAATATCTCTCAATGTCCTTGAATATGCTTTTACCTCTTTGATATTGTTTATCAAAATAAGCACCTACTGATCTAGAATCAAATAGTCTATATTCGGTGTTATAGAATGACTCATATGATTCCTTTGTCATCCTTGGATTTAATTGAATCAAGCCGCACTCAGTGCATAAAACAACCCGACAAGGTATGCCTAAGCGGTCCTTTTCAGACAATGTCTGAAATGAAGTATTTCCGCATACCGGGCAAATAACCTTTTCATATTTATATGTACCGAGCGATAATTTATTTAGCACAGAATCTCTAGCGCTCAATTGAGCCTGATTAAGTTTCTTGGCAGCAACTCCGTCATTTATATACCAATTGCTAATCACAAATCCCCTTATGAACATATGTGCACATTATATTTGACTAGCGAACACGCCTTAACTTTTCGAGCTGCGCCATTTCCGCGTCATAGACAACCTTTTTACCGTCTCCCATCGCCTTTTCAACTACTCGTATATCGCGCACGAGACGTGACAGGCCTTGCGGCTCTACTGAAGCTGCGTGGTCGGTACCCCACATAGATCTACCTAAAGTAATATGCCTTTCTACCGAATTAGCGCCAAGTGCAACAGCGGCTATTGTAGTTGATAAGCCAACCTCGTGGCCTGAATAGCCCACTGGTCCTTCATATGAAGTACGCATCTTTTGAAGCACATTCAAATTGAGGTACTCCGCAGGACAAGGATATGCGCTTGTGCTATGCATTATTATAAGTCTACGCGAGTCAATTAAGGATTTTGCATGCTCTATCTGCTCCTCATTAGACATGCCCGTAGAGAGAACAATCGGTCTGCCTTTGCTATTGATGTGCTTAATGAGATTATCATCGGTCAATGAAGCTGATGCGACTTTGTAACAGACAGGTTGGTATTGTTCTATGAAATCGACCGCATCCTCATCCCATACTGAAGCAAACCAATCAATGCCAAGCCGTGCGCAATAATCTGATATCGCATCATATTCGGCTTTTCCGAATTCAAGTCTCCTTTTATATTCCAAATATGTCATCACGCCCCATGGAGTTTCCTTCTCTTTATGTGCCTGAGCCTTTGGTACGCAAAGCTCAGGAGTTCTCTTTTGAAATTTAACCGCATCGCATCCGGCGTTCTTGGCCGCATCAATCAGCTTCTTGCATGTCTCGATGTCCCCATTATGATTGATGCCTATTTCAGCGATAACATAGCATGGGTGCCCATCGCCGACCAACCTATCGCCTATCGGTACCGGATATCTCGCGTTATTCATCATGTCCTCCCAATTTGGTAGCTGCAACTGTGCGTATTAGCGCCGCAATCTCTCTGAACACGCCTTGGCCGCCTTTGCTTTCCAAAACCGCATCGGCAAATCGCAGGACTTCGTCTGCCGAATCCGATACGGCCAGTCCCCATCCAGCAGAGCGAATGCAATCCAGATCGTTCAAATCATTGCCGACATAGACCGCGTCATCTTTGGTCATGCCGTAATCCGCCAGAATGGCCTTGAACGTGTTCAGTTTGCTGTCGCATCCCGAATAGCACTTGACACCCAGTTTTTCACACCGCCTCTTCACAACGTCATTCTTCTCCGACGACAGGACTACGACCTCAACACCCAGGTTTCGTAATATTGATATATACATGCCGTCGGCCCTGCTGCATGCCACATGTTCCGTGCCGTCGCTGTCGACCAGGACCCTGTTATCCGTCATGACCCCATCAAAATCCGTCACTATTATCCTTGGCATGCGCGGCAGAGGAAGCCTCGATTTTCCTGCGCTCATTATCCACTCGCAAAGCCGCCAATCCTCTGCGGTATCCACTTCAAATGATGACCAGTAATCCATCTCGTATATCGCTATCTTCCCTCCCAGGCGATTCTTGTACCGCTTCAATATATCTGGCTTGAATATATATATAGATCCATTCTCACGCCATTGTGATGGGCAGTCCTGTCGCCGTTGCCTATTCCTGTAATCATAGTTAATTGATTCAGGGCCGTTCACACCGGTCTTCCATAGGTAATCTTTAGAGCTTGTGACGGAAAGAAGCGAGTCGGCCCCTTCATCTCTTACCCTTTTGATTGCACGATCTATGTCTCCCTCATTTCTCAGCGGCGACGTGCATTGCAGAAAGACAACAAGGTCGACGGCTACGCCCTGACCCTCTATATGCTCGAGTGCATGCTGCAGGACAGCTTCGGATGAAGTGTCGTCTGCCGCCAGACTCTCCGGCCTTACAATGACGCCCGATCCACATTTTTTTGCAACAGCGCTTATCTCAGAGTCTTCCGTCGACACATATATTTTATCGATCAGATTAGATCTTTTAGCATGCTCAATTGTGTAATAAATGAGCGGCTTCCCGCACATCAATCGAACATTTTTCCTTTTAACCTGTTTTGATCCGCCCCGGGCCGGGATGATACATATGATACTATCCGACATAGATTCTCCCCTTCTTTAAAGTAAATCTTTTTTACGTGGCTTCGACTTCCAGAGGAAGCCCCGTCGACGCGGCCTGTGCCATTGCACGAAACATTGCGCTGCTCGACATCAACTCGTCATACGTCCCCGAATTCACGATCCTGCCGCCTTCAAGATGATATATCTGATCACAATATCTTACAGTCGTGAGCCTGTGCGCGATGAGGATGATCGTCTTATCATGAGCGAGGTTGTCGATCGCCTGCATGACAGCCTTTTCGGTCATGCCGTCGAGCGCACTCGTGCCTTCGTCCATTATCAGAATATCAGGATCGTGATAAAGGGCGCGCGCAATGCCAATGCGCTGGCGCTGGCCACCGCTCAAACGGACACCACGCTCGCCTATGACGGTATTGAATCCCTTCTCCAGACCACGTACGAAATCCCGTATATTTGCGATCCGAGCTGCATTCTCAACCACCTCACAGCTGATCTCGTCCTGCGATATCCCAAATGCGATATTGCGTTCCACTGTATCATCCGCAAGGAATATGTGCTGCGGCACATAGCCAATTTTATTGCGCCACACCCTGATATGCTCCCGGTCAAGCTCTTTCCCGTCAACCATGACTGAACCGGATATTGGCTCAAGAAGGCCTAAGATAACATCTACAAGCGTTGTTTTCCCTGAACCGGTCGAGCCGACGAATGCAACCGTACTGTTTTTCGGTATAACAACCGATACATTTGATAGCGCCTTGGATTGAGCGCCCGGATATTTGAAGTCAACGCATCTCAACTCTATGCCATAATCGTATTTTATAACGAATTCTTTTTTGTCATCTTCATGCCCAAGTTCAAGGCTCCGAAAATCATTATAAAGGATATCTACGGCGGGCAGATAAAACCTGATCTGTGTAACCGAGCGAAAGACATACTGCATCGCCGGCATTATGCGATAACCAGCCATCGCATACAGGGCCATAAGCGGCAGGGCATTGGCCACACTTCCGCGCACGGCCATATAATAGAGAATGATAAACAAAAGACCGCCGAAGACGAGGGTCTCCAGCGCATAACGCGGCAGTTGCGATATCATCTGGAAATCAGCCTGTGTCGCAGCGTAAGAATTGGCAGCTATTGAAAACCTGTGAGTAAAATCCGCCTCACGGCCCAGTGCCATGATTTCCTTGATGCCGCCGAAGAGTTCGGATGTTACCTGATACCTCTGACGGTTCATCTTCACCCTGATCTGGCCAGACTTTGCAATCCGGTGTTTAACAGCCGCATATAGACCACTATATATTCCGCCAATGAATACGACCATGACAACTGCCAGCATGGGCTCCACGGCCACTAGAAGCGCCACCATAAAGAACGAGACGACGATCTTAGCGGACATTTCAATCGATGGGAATATTACACCGGAAACAACCTGTGACACTTCGGTTAGAATATTTTTGTTGAGATCGGCGCTGTTTCTGGAGACAAAAAAGAGATACGGTCGTCTGACATAGTCCGCAACCAGCCTCGATGACAACGAACAATCAAGCCTACGCGTAAAGCGCACGATCCCCCGCGTCGTCAGCGCAGTAAACACGTTACTGAAGATAAGAATAGTCAAAACCGACACACCGAGAAACATCAGAAATGTGTGAGCGGTTCCGAATGCGCCTAGCCTATATACCCATTGTAGCCAGCGGTTGGATTCGATAAGCTCCGGCGACGCAAGCACGGCCATAAATGGCATAATTGATGCGACACCGATTACTTCAATGAAGGCCATGACAAGGATGGCGCAGGAGATCCACAACATCCTTTGGCGATCTTTGGTCGTCAGCAGGGCACTAATTTTCTTAGCGGTTTTAAGCATGATTACCTGTACCACACAGTCCGGTTCACATAGTCCGTGTAGCTCATGATGATGCGCACCACTTTTTTCGAGACATTATCGACATCGTAATCGGCCACGAATCGGAACTGACGGCCCTCCCCGGCCTGCTGCGACCTCACGACCGAGATCGCCTGCACCACCTCGTCCGCATCCAGCCCGGACATGATCAAGGTACCCTCGTCCATGCCCTCTGGCCGCTCGTGTGCCTGACGGATCGTCACAGCAGGTATATTCAGGATGCACGACTCCTCGGATATGGTCCCACTGTCCGATACAACGCAGAAGGCGTGCTTCTGCATCTTGACATAATCGAAGAGGCCGAAGGGTTTCATGAACTTGATACGCTTATCGAAGTTATAATCCCCCAGCGCGTCGATCCGGCGCCTGGTGCGCGGATGCGTCGATACGATCACCGTACGTTCGTAGGTCGATGCGATCACATTGAGCGAACACATCAGGCGCTGAAAGTTCTCTTCGCTGTCGACGTTCTCCTCGCGATGAATGCTGACCAGGAGATACTCAGCCGGCTTCAGCTGCAATCTATCGAGGATGTTCGACGCATCAATCTGAGGCATGTAGTAAGTCAGGATCTCCTTCTGAGGAGACCCTGTCTTAATGATCGTATCAGGCTTAATTCCCTCGCGGAGGAGATATCGTCTCGCATGTTCCGTATATGGCATATTGATATCGCTGGTATGGTCAACAATCTTACGGTTGATCTCTTCCGGGACCCTCAGGTCAAAGCAACGATTCCCAGCCTCCATGTGAAATATGGGTATCTTTCGCCTCTTGGCTGATATCACAGACAGGCAGCTGTTCGTGTCTCCGAGTATAAGCAGCGCATCCGGCTTCTCCTCTGCCATGACGGCATCCGCTTTTGCAATGACCTTTCCTATCGTACCAGCAGCCGTATCTTCAGCCGCATTAAGAAAATGGTCCGGTTTTCTGACACCGAGCTCCTTAAAGAAGATCTCGTTCAATTCGTAGTCATAGTTCTGACCCGTGTGAACCGAGACGTGCTTCAGGTGCCTGTCCAGTTCGCTCGTCACCCGGCTCAGCTTGATGATTTCGGGCCGTGTGCCGACAATCGTCATAACTTTGAGAGTCATAAATTCTCCTATATTATTAGGTCCACCAACCCTGCCCCTGCTCATTAAGGAGGGGATTAGCGAAGAAGCTCTTCGGCCTCACCGACAAACTTATCTTCAATCAGAAGGCGGTGTTTCTTCAGCAGGGCCACCGTCCCCTCGGCATTGAGCACGTTATCCGCCGAGCTGAACTCCTTGGTGAAGACATTGGGTTCGTAGTCGTTATCAGGCCGCAGCTCCGGCAGCATCGGCTTGATGGCGAAGTAATCGCCCCGCTTGACGCAGTGATGGACCTCTTCATCCGAGACCATGATCTCGTGCATCTTCTCGTTGGGACGGATCCCGGTGACCTTGATCTGGATCTTGCGATCGCCGATCAGCGCCTTCGCGATATCGATCACCGTTGCGGACGGCGCATTGGGGACGTAGATCTCGCCCGCCTTCGCACCTTTCAACGCTGCATACACCGTATCGACAGCCTGATTGAGGCTCAGCAGGAACCGCGTCATCTCCGGAACGGTCACCGTGACCGGACCGCCGTTCTTGATCTGGTAATGGAAGAGTGGCACCACTGAACCGCGGGAGGCCATGACGTTCCCGTAGCGGACGCCGATAAAACGCGTTTTCGGATTCAGGACATTCGCTGAGACGATGATCCGCTCCTGAATGGACTTGGTCATGCCCATCGCGGTCACCGGCTTGCAGGCCTTGTCCGTGCTGACGGCCACGACCGTTTCCACCGGGAAATTATTTTCCTCAATCGCCCTGACGATGTTCGCAGCACCGGCGCAATTGGTCATCACCGCCTGCACCGGAAAATATTCGCAGGTCGGAACCTGCTTCAGGGCCGCGGCATTGACCACGATATCCGCATCCCTCACCGCGGTGCACACATCGGTATAGTTGCGGACGTCGCCGATGCGGAATTCCAGCTTGTTCTTGAAGTTGCTGTAAATGACCTCGTCCGTCGCCACACTGGTATGCAGGTAGGACATGCGCATATCGTGCTGTTTCGCCTCGTCGCGCGACAGAACGATCAGCTTTTTCGGCGTCCCCATCTCCCCTGAGAGCACCCGTCGAACAAACGTCTTCCCGAATGATCCCGTGCCTCCTGTAACCAGCACAACCTTATCCTGAAAAATCATGCAATCCTCCTTATCGTTAACGACCTAAGAGAGGGATGACGCCCTGTATCCCTCAAACATTTGATCGATCATCTCCGGCCATGAAGGCGGCTTATAGCCCGTGGCTTTTCTGAACCGGCTCGAATCAAGAGATCTGTCCAGCTTTAAATCCTCATATCGCTCGATCTCTATATGCTTTTCGTATCGTTTCGCTATCAGTTTCAGCAAATCATATTTTGATATGGGCGATGCCGAAACATGATAAACGCCCTGAAGTGTATCATCCTTAAGAACATAATCACCGATGACCCGCACAAGCTCGGGCGCTGTAATGCCACTGTAGATTACATTCGCAAAGCCCTTTATACGACCTTCCTGCGCGAGAAACCATTCAAGAAGACCATATCGCCCCTTGAGTTCATGGCCAATAACAGATTTTCTCAGAGTGATGCAGTTTGAATAGTCTACTTCGCCAAGATACTTGGTCCGGCCATAGAGGTCATCCGCATCCGAGGACGCACTCTCGTTGTAATTCCCTCCCTTGCCGCTGAAAACGCAATCCGTGCTTAGATGAATCATCCTTGCACCCACATTATTGCAGATCTTTGCTATATGGTGCGGAAGGAGGGCATTTATCGTCAGCGCTGGAATCGAATCATTCGCCGTCAATATCTGTTTGATGATGCCTATGCAGTTGATGACAACATCCGGCCGAATTTCCTTAACAGCACTTATTACAGTGTCCATCCTGTATGCATCAACGCTACTTCGAATTTTTCCAACAATCTGCGGAGCAAACCATTTCTTTAGTCCCTCAGATGCACGCGCAGTCCCATAGACATCGAGATCGCCGCGCACAAAAAGCTGCTTCATCAATGTATGACCGAGGGCCCCTGTGCATCCCATTATGAGTACGCGCTTCCGCATCATCACTCCGTTTCCCCTACATCTGCTATCCGTCTCGATGTATCAATGGATGCACATCGATCGTGCAACTGAGCCGCTCCCTTGGAAGGCTCGACGTGGCCCATGATCTCTTCAAGCCGTTCTATAAGCAGATGTGGGTTGAAATGTCGCTCGCAATATGCCCTGCCGTTGATGCCCATCGCTTGCCGCTCAGCGGGATCCATCCTATAGAACTCAAGAACGCAGTTTGCAAGAACCTCCGGCTGTTCAGCTGGACAGGTCAGGCCAGCTTGAGCTGCATTGACAATGCGAGCACCCTCGCCATCGATCCCGGCAAGCACAGGCTTCCCACAGGCCAGATAGGCCTGGATCTTCGCCGGAATCGTCAATGCAAAGATAGGATCCTTTCGCAGAGTTACCAGCATGACATCAGCCAATGCAAAATATCGCGGCATCACACTGGGCTGCCGACGCCCAAGCAAGTGTACGGTCTCTTCAAGCACCCTTCTTTGGACTTCTGCTTTGACCCATGCGAATTGACGACCGTCGCCGACAATAACCCAGTGGATGCCCCTATGGCCCTTGAGCAGTTCGGCCGCGGCGAGAATCGTCTCAAAATCCTGAGCTGCGCCGATATTGCCCGCAAACATCACGCAAAATCCTTTCGGAAATTCCATTCGTTCAGGGGCTTCTGCATCCAGCACCGTCGGCACATAGAGGGCCTCAGCATTGTTCGGGTAGTATTCAATCTTGCGCGGATCAGCACCGAGACGCTCTATCGGCGCCCGGAAGGCCTCGGACTGCACGAGGATGCGATCACAGCGACTGTAGATGAACCGCACTAGACGGCTCACAAGGTTCAGGATGAAGGCGGAGTTGATGGCGCCGGTTGCAGAAATACTTTCCGGCCACAGGTCCTGCACCCAGAATATGACGGGGATCTTCCGCAACCATTTGAGCAGAAGTGCCGGCAGGCAGACGGTGACCGGCGACGGTTCATAGACAAATATGACGTCGTAGCGGTCACGGCATAGCCAGGGACCAAGAAGACAGGCAGACACCACAAACGAAAGGTAGTTGAGGACCAGGCGGATTGTCCGCCCCCTGCCACGTGTGATCAGCGGCACCCGATGGATCTTGATATTACGATAGATCTGTTCTTTTTGACCAAAACGTCCATACCCTTCAAACCGTCTACCGCTAGGATAGTTCGGCACTCCCGTCAGCACCTCGACCTCATGACCCCGCTCTTTCAATGAGGCTGCCAGCTCACTGATGCAGAACGTCTCGGGCCAGAAATACTGTGAGACGATCAGAATTTTCACCAGACATCACTCACGCGCAACTCGGTTGAGGCGGTGCTGAAAATCGCACCGTTGAACTCGCCGCAACCGCCAGCAGCGCTAAAAAGATGGGAAACACCTTGATATTCAAAAAAACAGAATTGCTGACAGCCAGAAACAGATAGGCTGCAAGCACCCCCGTAAAAGCCGCTTGAATGACGGGGTCATCGATGCGACGCACAACGACCTTATAGAGCACAAAATAAAACATGTAGAAGGCAACGAGGCCCGTGAAGCCATACCACAACAACATATATCCAACTTCATTATCGACCATTGCCGATTGCGCAGGCCCCTCACCCACAGCGAACTGCCAAACTTCGAGGTCAGACAAGGCCTCGAACGTCAGCCGGGATTTGACACTCATAGAGCCCTCGCCAGAGCGCTCCCCGTCGAATTTTGAAGTGTAGCGAGTCAGTCCGCCGGAAAAAATGAGGACCAGCATCGACATCAGGACTATGATCGCAGCGACACCTAGGACAACATGTTTGATCTTCAGATGTAATTGCTTACGCGCTGCCGACAGCCCCACAAGGGCGGCCGCCAGGGACGCAATAAGCGCCGCCCTGGACTGCGTCATGAAGACCCCTAAAAACAGGAAAATCGTGACGATGATGGCCCAAGCCCTTCTCGCAACGGAACATCCGCTGACCATCAGTATTTCGATCGTCCTCATCATCACGATCAGAACAGGGGCAACAAGAAAGGCTCCTAGAACATTGGGGTTCCCAAAGATAGACCCCGACCTGAAGTGCCCCATTTCCATGGAACCTTCCGATGTCAACGACAGAAACTTTTCATATGCCTGTTCTCCGTCTCCATACACAAGCTCGAGGGCTTCATTGACCCCCTCCACCTGAAAGTATTGGAGCAGCTGGATCACAATAATGATTCCGCAACACGCTGTGACGGTAACAATGACCGCCCTCCAGAGGTTGGTGTCCAGATTGCTGAAGACGTAGACGACCAGAACATATTTGATCAGCCTCACGTATTCCTTCAACAATTCCGTCGAGGCCGAGAGGCCGAATGTTCCTGTCGTGACATGCCCTGAGTCGAAGAAAGTATTGAGCAGGTACGCCATAAAGCTTGCACACATGAGGAAAGCTACAAAGACTGCAACAATGAGGAACACCTTTGAGGACAAGACGATCCGTCCGCTGAAGATATTTCTGAACAGAATCAGTCCTGCCATCACCACCAGCACCACATCATCGGGTCTGACCGTGATGGGCAAAACCCCTCGCATGTCCCATGAAAGACAAGCTAAAACGCACCACAGAATCGCCAGCGCTGACAGAATCGCTGTCATAGTCTTGTCACAATCGCCAATAGTTCAAACCGCATTCATCGGCCTGAGTTCTATCATAAAGCCCCTTCACATCCGCTATCACAGCCGACCTGCCGGCCAGTTTTTTAATGCCTTCTATCCCCAGCTCCCGGAACTGCCGGTGCTTCACCGCCACCACCACCCCGTCATACGGCGCGCTATCGGCAGGGTTGGCAAGCATCTTGATGCCGTATTCCTCGTGCACCTCACGGTGATCCGCATGGGGGTCGTAAACGTGGACCTCGCAGCCAAAATCGCGGAGTTCGCTGATGATGTCGACGACCCGCGTGTTGCGGATGTCCGGTATATCCTCTTTGAATGTGAGTCCCATGACGAGGACCTTCGAACCCTTGATCGTCTTGCCGCCGGCTATCATGTGCTTCACCGTCTGCTCGGCAACATGCTTGCCCATGGAGTCGTTGATCCGTCGGCCGGCGAGTATCACCTGCGGATGGTAGCCAATCTGCTCGGCGCGGAACGTGAGATAATAGGGATCGACGCCGATGCAGTGTCCGCCGACGAGCCCAGGCTCGAAGGGCAGAAAGTTCCACTTGGTGCCGGCGGCATCGAGGACCTCGCGCGTATCGATGCCCATTTTGCTGAAGAGGACCGAGAGCTCGTTCATGAGCGCAAGGTTCAGGTCGCGCTGGGTGTTCTCGATCACCTTTGCCGCCTCGGCGACCTTTATCGAGCCCGCCCGGTGGACGCCGGCGGTGACGACGCTCCCGTAAACCTGAGCGATAATCTCCAGCGATTCGGCGTCCTGGCCCGACACGACCTTCTTGATCTTCGTGAATGTGTGTTCCTTGTCGCCCGGATTGATGCGCTCGGGCGAATAGCCGACTTTGAAATCGACGCCTCCCTTTAGGCCTGATTCCTTCTCCAGGATCGGAACGCAGATGTCTTCGGTGACGCCCGGATACACCGTGGATTCATAGACGACGATCGCTCCCTTTGCGAGGTTGCGGCCAACGGTCTCGCTGGCTTTGATTACAGGCGTGAGATCCGGGCGCTTGGCATCATCGATAGGCGTGGGGACAGCGACGATTATGAAATCGCAGCTCTTGAGCGCCTTCGGATCCACAGTTAAGTCGATCTTAGCTGCGCGCAGATCTTCCGGAAGAACCTCTCCTGTTGAATCGCGACCTGACTGGAGCTCCGCAATGCGGCGCTCATTGACGTCAAAACCGACAACCGCATCGCGCTTGCCGAAGGCTACTGCAACGGGGAGACCGACGTAACCGAGACCGACCACTGCGATTTTACGTTTAATCATTCCCGCACCTCCCCATAGTAGCCTCGATACCACTCCACGAACCTTTTGATGCCCTCTTTGATCGGGGTCCTGGGAGCGAAGTCTACGTCGCGCATCAAATCGTCCACATCCGCATATGTCGCCGGAACGTCGCCGGGCTGCATGGGGAGCATGTTGAGCTTCGCCTTTTTGCCCAGACAATCCTCGAGAACACGGATGAATTCGAGGAGCTCGACCGGAGAATGGTTGCCGATATTGTAAATCTTGTAGGAAGCGGAGGGACTTGATCCGGGATCAAGGTCCCGGGAAAGCCCCCCCTCACCCCGTCCCTCTCCCACAAGGGGAGAGGGAATACGGTTGGAGACGCGGAGAACGCCTTCCACGATATCGTCGATGTAGGTGAAGTCACGGCGCATCTTGCCTTCGTTATACACATCGATCGGGTGGCCTTCGAGAATCGCCTTGGTGAACTTGAAGAGCGCCATATCCGGTCGGCCGAACGGACCGTAGACCGTGAAAAAGCGGAGCCCCGTGCACGGGATGCCGTAGAGGTGGCTGTAAGCATGGGCCATCAGCTCATCGGCCTTCTTCGTGGCGGCGTAGAGCGAGATCGGATGGTCGACGTTGTCGGATGTGGAGAACGGGAGTTTTGTATTGAGACCGTATACTGAGGAAGAGGAAGCGAAGACCAGGTGACGGGAACCGGGGCTCGGCCATTGGCGACGGCAGGCCTCGAGGATATTGAGAAATCCTACGATATTGGACTGCGCGTAGACATGCGGATTCGTGAGAGAATAGCGAACACCTGCCTGTGCGGCCATGTGGATCACGCGATCGAACGGGTTCTCGGCAAAAAGCTGCTCCACTGCCGCGCGGTCGGCGATATCCATCCTTATAAAGCGGAAGTTCTTGAGCCTGCTCAGCTCGCCCAGGCGCGACTCCTTGAGCGTGACATCGTAGTAGTCGCTCATGTTGTCGATGCCGAGGACGTCGTCGCCGCGTTCTGCGAATCTCTTCGCCAGATGGAAGCCGATGAAGCCGGCGGCTCCTGTGACCAGAATTTTCGTTTTATCTTTTTGCATAGAATTCCTTCAATGCGCTCACGTCGCCGGATGAGCTCTTCGGTTTTTCGTTCGCCTTCTTCTGCGCCTTGGGCTTTTCGCGGTGATTATGGCCGTTTGAAAACTCGTGAATGAGCTCCACGACCCTGTGGCCGTTTGCCTTGAAGGGTTTGGGCTCGGTGTTTAAAACCGCGAGCTTCGCGCTCTTGATCAGATCCTTTGGAATGATGCCGCGGTGGAGCATGCCCGCATCCTCCTCGTCGAAGAAGAGCGCGATCACCTCCGCGAGTTCGCCGTCGCCGTGAAGGAAGTACTCCGTATACCCTTCCTTCCTCAGTCCCTCGACGATCTCGTGGAGCCTGTTCTTGATCGCTCTGTAGCGACGCACGGTGTCGATGACATAGCGGTAGGACTTCATGGCCGCGTGAGCGAAACCTTGCGGAGTAAGCAGGTACTCTACGCTGCGGCGATCGAGATGCGAGGTCTTGATGTAGCCTGTGCTTATGAGCTTGCGCAGGACCGCGTTGATGAGCCCCACGGAGAAGCCGGTGCGGCGCGCGAGCTCGCGCTGGGAGATCGCCTCAGTGGTGTCTTGGAGGGATTCGAGGACCGCGAGTTCGCTGGTTGTGAGTTCCTGGGGACTTGAAGACATGGACTTGTGACAGGTTTTACAGGCTACCGCCGGGGCGCGTGCCTCCCCCGGAGGGCACCATGTGGATAACTTCTGGCTGGTACAGCGGTCGTTGTTTCACAGCCCACTGTTATGTCTTTCTGCGAAGAACGTTCAAGGTCTGAACGTTCATTGGATGAGCGTTTTAGGTTTTATGACGCGAAAGGTCAATAAAAAATCTTGGGATTTGGGCAGTTTTTCCTACAAAGAGGACATCTCTAACTAACTGATTTATCTATCATTATACAGAACGAAAGAATTGCAATCCGGTTATACGCCGCACAGCATAACCAATAGGAAAAGGCTTCGTATTGGTCAGATCTGGTCGACGACCAGGCGGGCGAAGGCAAAGGCACAGGTAAAAGCCGGTGAGACGGCGTTTAAGATATGGACCGAGTTCTCGCCGCGGCGGATGACAAAATCCATCTCAAGGCGGCGCTCCTTCTTGTTGAGCAGCTGGGCGCGGATGCCGGGCCTGAGCGATTCGCCGAACATCTCAGGCCTTGCCTTGGGCAGGAGCCTTCGGGCCATCTTTATGAAGCCGGGCTTGTAGTACTTTTTCATCTCCCTGAACGCCAGGTCGCGGAAGTGAAAATCGTTGCCTGCGAAGAGCAAGGCCTCCCAGAGGGAGATATCCGCCGCCTCGCCCAGCTTAAAGCCGTGCAGCGCGTCGTAGCATTCGCGCCAGAAGACCGGCGTAGCGGTGGGCCCCACCTTGGCCGTGCCGCCCACGCAGCGAGTGAATGCCACGCCCAGGAACGGGTTCGCGAGGTTTGGAACCGGATAGACGTGGCGCCTGAAGAGCTGCGTATCATTATATTTGTAGTAATAGCCCTTGAACGGAAGCAGCGTGTACTCCGTGCCGACCCCGTACTGGTGCGCGACCTTGTCCGCATACAGGCCGGCGGCGTTTATCAGCATGCGGTATCCGAAACGACCGACGGAGGAGAGGAGCTCGCGCTCGCCCGCCCTCTTCAAGAACTTGGCATTGCAGAGGAGGTCCACATCCGCGGTCTTGAGATCCCGGGCAAGCGCGGCGCAGACCGCCTCAGGGTCCACGACCGAGGTCGTGGGAGACCAGAGCGCCTTGACGCAGGTCGAGGCAGCCGGCTCGAGTTCGGCGAGATCCTTCTCATCGACCTCTTTCACATCGACCCCGTTCACGCGGCCGCGTCGCGCGAGCTCGCCTATGCCCGCGATCTCCGTCTCGTCCGCGGCAAGGACGACCTTGCCGCAGCGTTCGATCGGCAGGCCCTTGTTCAAGCAGTATGAGGTGAGCTCGCGATTCCCCTCTGCGCAGAGCTTGGCCTTGAGGGAATCGGCACTGTAGTAGAAACCGGCGTGGATGATGCCGCTGTTGCGGCCGCTGGCGTGCCTGCCCGGGGCCGGCTCCTTCTCCAGCACGCATATCGCAGCGCCGGGGAAACGGTGTTTCAACTCGCGCGCGACGGACATGCCGACGATGCCGGCGCCGACTATGATGTAATCGTAGGAGCGCATATCGGAGACATGGAGATAACAGGATTTGGAGAAGATGTCACGAAAGAGAGATGTTTATGAATCGAGCTCTTCGATGTCTTTGACCCGGACAACGCCGGCCGAGTCGCCCATGACTTCCTTGAAGGTCCGCACCACAGCATCGGTCCCCCTGTTTTTAGCGAGCATGGACGGTATTGTGCTCATGACGGAGGTCTCTCTGGTGGGATAGGTCTCGCTCTGTCCGTCGATGTTGATCAGGCGGTCCGCGCCATCGCCCCGATAGAGGAGCATGCCGGCGCCGACGAGTTTCTCGCCGGGTATGAACAGGTGCGGATGCAGGATCTCCAAGGTGGCGACGCGTATCTCCCTGCCTGCGCCATCCGGCAACTCGACGACGATGTACCTGAGCTTCTGTCTTGCCAGCGGAGATAGAGAATCTACGCCGCTCACCACGACCGCCTGTCCGCGACGATCTCCGGCCTGCTCCCAGATTTTGGCGAGGCGCATCTCGCCATTCACAAGACCGGGCGACTCGGCGCGAAAGGGAATCTCCTCCTTTATCGACTCGAGCCTCGTGCGGCCCATCCGTATCTGCTCGACCATATTTTTCAGCTTATCGGACTTCAAGGCGCGCCGGCGATTGGCCTCGCTACGAAGCCTCTTCGTTCTGGCGCCCAGGGCAAATGCCGAGGCCTCAACCACTGCGACAAAGACAGAGGCGGCCGCCAGCGAGTAATTCCAATCCTTCAGATAGACAAAAGAGGAAAACAGAAAGCCGAAATCCAAGGCCGCCCTCTTCATTACGGAAGCGCCTGTGAAATACGTGTTGATAGAGCGTTGAACAGCCGGCAAGGCGCTCTTCTCTTCGACCAAGCGCTTTTCAAGAGCCGCCAGAAACGCGACTGCCGCGTTGTAGCTGAGAAGGCCGAAAGAGGTGGCCTCGACGATAGTCGAGGCTTTGAGCTCCTCGCGTTCGAAGCCGCCGACGATGTCGCCCCTCGATATCTCTCTCAGCTCCTCGCTGAACCGAGGGCGAGTAGCATGTATGAGGAAAGGCACCGAGACACTGCGATACTGATCGACCCAGTCCGGATCGTTGCGATTGGGTTCGGGCAGATAGAAATCATGGTGCAGCGCGAACCTCTGACCGGTGGAGATCGCTTCGAGGATCTCCGTCGGCTCCTTCGCAGCCGCGATGCCCATGGCGAGTTGCATCCTGCAGCCCAAGGAAATCGGGGCGGCCATCGGAAGGACCGGCTTGAGGATATCTATCGCCACTGACATTGTTTCCTTTATCAGAAGACCGTACGGACACGCTCTAATGCGCGCTATTCATAGCTTTGCGGGGATTACTACAACAGCACCGCCATTTACAACAGATTTTATAGATATCAGCGAGCAAGACGCTTATCGAAAGGATTTCGCAAGGTTAGAAATTGCCCGAAAACAGCACATGCGCATATTTATGCATTTGAGCATATACAGAGAAATCCCATCGGCTCAAGCAAACACCGGGTCATACAGATCCTCGTCTCTCAGCTCAATGACGCCGGCGAACTCCGCCGCGTCCGATCCGAGCGCTGCCCTCTGCTCTTCCGCGCGACCCTTGGCCTCTTCCAGTTCAGCTACGCGCGCGGCGATTTTGCGGGCCGAGCGGCGCGCGAGGAAACGACCCAATGCAAAAGATGAGCCCTCGAGTTTGACCGCCGTTGCACCCGCCATCAAAGCGGCGAGCGCAAGTTCACCGGTGAATACAAAGGCCGCACCGAAAACAAGAGTGTCCGCAGCTATCTTGCCTGCGACCCAGCGACGCGAGCGCCAGGGATTGACGGCGAATTGCGAAGAGGAAAACTCGAGCCGGCGCGCCGCATTCTTCTCCACGCGCGAGAAGAGCATCTCCGCAACCCTCCTCTCGAGCAGGCCGGCTGCGACCGCGGCCGGGACGTCGGCGTGGATCAGCTCCTCGCTGCGGTACAAGCGCAGGACCTGCACGTTCGAAGAAATCTGCGTGACTTTATCGTCGAAAATAGACTTCATGCGCGCCGCGAAAAAAGGGACCTCGCGCTCCCTGAAACCCTTCAGCGAGCTGAACGCGTTATTGGCCCACGGCATGCTAAAGCCGTAGTGGTCGGCAAACTGAGCTGCGCCGGCGCGGGCAGCCGGCAGTTCGCCCAGCGTGGAGACGCCCACGACGTCGAGCGCAGCCATGAGCTCGGAGCCGAGCGTGGCACTGAAAAAAGGAACAGATGTCTGCGATACCAGAGCAGTCATATAAATCGGATCATCCCTTTTCGAAGTAGTCGCCCGTCTCCGTATCGACGACGATGACGTCTCCCGGCTTGATGAAAAGGGGCACCTTGAAGACCGCCCCATTCTCGACCGTGGCGTCCTTCGTGGCGCCGGTGATCCCCTTGGAAGCCGGGTCGCACGCGACGACGGAAAAGCTCATGCGCTGAGGAAGGCTCACGCTGATGTGTTTGCCTTCGCAGGAGAGCAGGATCACGGTCGCCTCGGGTTTGAGATACCGGAGCACATCCTCGAGAAACGATTCGGAGAGCTCGAACTGTTCGTAATTCTTGGGATCCATGAAATGATAGATGGAGCCGTCGTTGTAGAGAAAGGTGATTTCCCTCGATTCCGCATCGACCTGTTCGACCGATTCCACGGAACGGAATCTCATGTTCGTCTTGATCCCGGTCCTGATATTCCGGACATCCGTCTGGATCTGGGCGTTTCCCTTGCCCGGCGTGAGGTGCACGACCTTGAGGACCCGGAAAAGGCCTCCGTCAATCTTCAGGATATTTCCAACGCGGATCTGCGTGGCAGAAATCATAATCACCATCCTTCATCATGAGGGGGACAAGCGATTAGTCCATTTGGCCGATGTTCTCAACACTTTTTTATGACCGAATTCATGCTGCTATTGTCTCATCAACTCACTCTCCAGTTAAAGGGAGGACAAAGGAAAGTCCTCCAGTAATACCGCGGACAATAGGAAGCCACTTGATATTGAAGATAATTTCAGCAGTAGGAAGTGGCTTCCTACTGACATGAAATCAAACAATAGGAAGTGGCTTCCTATTGTAGATCCTCGATTCAGCATGCAAATGAGAGTAAATATCCTTGGTGACTCTTTGAACTATATTACGATAGCGCTTCGACGATGTTCTTGCATAGCTCTCAAATAGTATACGTTCGTCCTTTGGAGCTATGATTTCATCTCCGACCATGGATTTATATATCAATCGCCTCCCAAAATCGTCATTGCCTAGCAATCCATATGAAGGATGAGGCGTCAGAAAATCGCAAGGTATTCCGTTTGCATAATAATGATACCCGCTCCATCTCCATTCGTCAGGTGTCTTGACAAGCCCTGCTGCAACCGGATTTCTGTCGAGATATCGCATGCATGCGAGTGCATAGCAGTCGTTATCAATTATCTTGTTGCGATAATGGTGGCGCCAGAAGTGACCAGTACGCCCATGCCTGCGGTTGTAGTCGTGAGAATAGCATAGGCAAATATCATGCATCAGCTGATCCACTGTGCCATGCCCTTCGGTCATAAGCATCATGTGCAGATGAGACGGCATGATCACATATTGAAACAAACAACACTTATGAACGCCGATATAATAAACTATGTATTTCAACAGGCTACAACACTCTTCATCACCGATAATCAATCTGCTGCCACCATTGCATCTGGCAATGACGTGATAGTGGATTCCATGCTCTCGAATTCGCATAATCGGCCTCCAACCTGAATATAAGCAAATATGGGGCCAAGAAATTTACTATATTTTTCAATATCAGATTTTTAGGGGGTGCTGCGTTTCGCTGCAGAAGTGACCAGAAATAATGCAGTAGGAAGTGGCTTCCTACTGATGAGTCCAGTTACAGTAGAAAGCCACTTGGTATTGAAGGGCATGAACCAGTAAGAAATGGCATTTATTGTACGAAATGCAGGAATCTAGCTAAGAATTCAATTTAGCCTCTATGACAGCAAAATACTTGCCAAGAAGATGATTGAATGCCGTCATCTGATGGGTCTTTACTGTAAATCCTGCATTTGCAATCAAGGCAACGGCTTCCGTCAGTGACAAAGGATGGTCGTATTTCATTATATGAACAGCGTTTTCAGCCAGTCCTTTTTCGTCGACGTTATATTGCCGTAGGTACGCCTTTTGTTCGTCAATGAATATTTTTCTCCAATCGGAGTCCGATAGTTTATTCGTCAAAACCGTACTGCATATCTCAGGTTTGTACAAATCATGATTAAGAAAAAGGCCACTGGCAGCAAAATGTGGAATCATTCGAATAAAGAGATCTTTTATCTGGGAGCTTGAGCCATGGTGAAGATTCATGCCTACAAATATAAGATCAAACTTCCTATCAAGATTCAGTGCCGAAATGTTCCAGATATCACCCTCTAGAACCTCAAAGCGAATAACATTTTTAAGGCATTCAAGTGTTTGACTGGCTTTTGCAACCTGATCGGGATTGATATCGATACCGCAGTACTCGAATTTATAATCATCATTTCCATTGATTATTTGAAGCACTGTATAAGGCGTTCCACCACATGCCAGATCAAGTATACGAACGGGCTCTGAGTTATGCTGCGTTCTCAGCCACTTACTGACTATATTGGTCCCGATCTTTGCTGCCTCAGTATGCAGAAGTGCATTGCTGGTCAAGACGACCTGATAAAAACCACCATTTGAGAACACCTTCTCGTTTTTCATATTCGGCTACTAGCCCTTCTTGATTACCGAGTCTGCCCCGGCGGCGAGGGCGGCGGCGCGGATGGCCTGGTCTTCGGCAAAACCGGTGCAGAGGTGGATCTCGGCGAGGCCCTTCTTCTTGAGATATGAGATTACGTCGATACCGGTCTTCTGCGAGCCCTCGTAGTTATAGTCCACGATGGCGACATCCGCGGCGGCGATATCCAACCCATCGCCGCGCTCGACCTTCTCATATGAATCCGCCTCGCCCACTACCTTGCCGCCGCTCTCTTCCACTATCTTGCGCCAGCGCAGACGGATATCGGCATCGTCGTCGATGATGACGAACTTCTTGCCCTCGCATTTTATCTCAGGATCATTCCTATAGGTCCTTGCCTCTGCGGCAGATACGACACAATTCGGAATGCGGATTGTGAATGTCGTTCCTTTCCCCACCTCGCTTTGCACTTCTATGGTGCCGCCATGCGCCTCGACAACTTGCTTGCAATAGGCGAGTCCAAGACCTGTGCCGTGTTTTTTGCCAAATGTGAATAATTTTTCAAATATTAATGGCAGCTGCTCTTCCGCAATACCTTTTCCATTATCAGTAACGATAATAATAATATCAACATCCCTCTCCACCCTCGCCGAGAGAGTAACTATTCCCTGAATAGACAACACAGCATCTACCGCGTTATTAACCAAATTAATTATCGTACGCTCAATCTTTTGAAGGTCGACTTTGACACATAGATTCTCATCTACATCTATGACAAAACGTACCTTTTCATTGACTGCATTCTCACGCATCACAAGAGCTGCCGAGCTCCTAATGATTTCATCCAGACGCCCTTTTACAAGATTGACCCTAGTAGCTTTTGCGTAATCCACCAATTCATCAGCCATAGTTTGTAACTTATTAACACTCCTTTGAACAGCACCTAAGTATTCATCGGTATTTGACCGTCCCTTTGAAATTGTACTTATGTAAGCACTTATGACAGATAACGGCGTACGCATATCATGCGATAGATGAAGTACTATTTCTCCCATTGCTGCTAAGTGCTTCTTTTTACGTTGCAGCACTATCTCGCTACGCATTACATCAACAGCAGAAGACAGTTGTTGAATCTCATCCTCAACATCAATTGCATGTATAATACGATCTTCGTCGCCCGCTTTTCTTATCGATTCTGCCATCGACTCAATTGGTCTAGATACATATCTGGCAAAAAGATAAGATATTATATACGATAGAGCCATCGACAAGATAACAATAACTATCAATTGATAATATACACTTAATCCAATATCCATGTAGATATTATGATCTGAGAAAACCCTGATATCACTACCCCCCATAACCGACGAGCCAATACTCACCATTTTTGCAGTTGATTTGGCCTCTCCATTATCAATAATGCCCCCATATTGATCATTAACAATTCCATACGAATAGGCGGCCTCTTCATTCGCATCAGCAGCGAAAAGTATTCTCATTAAGTTTTTGTTAATAGTAGGTTTAAAGACCCCATAAATAATGGTGCTCTTCAATCCATCAACAATTAAGTTGGACTGAGAAAAAATACACCTGTACATTATCTCAAACTGGTCATTGCCTAAGACACTGCATGTTTCCAAATGACCTACAGGTCGATCATCTCTTCTAAATTGTTCTGGGATCTCACTTACAACAGATTCCATCCCATTATCAAAAGCATAATTCAACTTGCCGTTGTTATCATATACATATATTCGAGTATATTCATCAGCCCTTCCATAATAGAAATCTCTGATGATATCGTTATCGATTCGAATGTCTTTTTTAGTGTACGCATCCACAGCCTTCCTTACATCTCTTTCATTGGTGAGGATGCTTGCAGCCAAAACCCTCATATCCTTCAGCCATCCGTCTTCCATCGCATATAATACCCTCTCTATAATTCTTGCACGTGCAGTTAAGGTATCATTCAATCTATCATTAAGCTTCACACGAAGCAGATACACTTCCGCTGAGCACCACAACAACGCAACCGCTGCCGATGATGCTAAAAGTATTCTAAAGAACTTTTTTCTAAACGTCATATATTAGATTCAATGTTACGGCTCATACATTAATACAAAATGCGCTTTCATTGGTTCAATCTGATTGCATATGATCCGCTTCCTCTTGCCCATCGTATCGATATCGTTGAAAGTTTTCCCATCACATTTACAATCCGCTTGAACACATTTCATCAACGGATCTCCTTTTGCCAATTTGTCACCAGCAAAGGTCGCTGCGCACAACATTGTTCCACTTCCATGTACCTGAGTGATTAAGGCGCCGCTTGAATCAACAATGAGAGAACACGCTTTGGAATTACCGTCATATTCAGACACTATATTTGTGAAGAATGTCCCTATTGGCATATCAATACTCATATTACCAATAAATCTGTCCTCTTGGTATATAGGTGCTACACAGGTTACAACATATCCTAAGCCATCATGATCAAAATACACATTTGTACACTTACTTTCTCTGCCGGGATTATTCGATGGCATAACCAATGTCCATTGTGGCACCGTTGTATAGTCAACGTAGGGGCCCATATATGCAACTTCATCTAACCATGGATACGTTCTTGTCACTTTCGTTTCTGCTTCCGTAATATATTGCCATCCCATTTTAGGATACCTAGATTCCACTGCCATCCATGTCTCCTCAAGATGCTCCGTAGCGCATATTACATCCCAAGTTTTACTTGTGACCCTGACATTAGCTGGCAGATATATGTTGGTTTTGGCTACGTGTGAGTGATCCGCTAATACCTTGAGTTCATTAAAGCTGTAAATACTCCTGGGGTACTTGCACCTGTCGGGAGGGCGCGATAAGATCTCTGCAGCAACCATTGCACTTCTTTCATTGTCGGCAATTACCTTTCCAATGTGCCCTTTAATCTGCTTAAACTCCCTATCAAACAATATAATATAGTCCTTATCTTTTACAGCAGTACAACTCCATGTGCACATAATAGCTACGAGCACTGATGTTACTCTAGTCAGCTTCACAAGCTTCTCTCCATCTCATACAGAGAGACTAAATGATGAAAACCATGAAATTCTAATAGTGTAGGAAGTTTTGAACAAGATTGAGGGATATTAATGATCTCGTATTTACCATTTGTTTTTATATGATTCATAAAATGTGCTAGGATCATTTTGACAGCTTCCAACATGTCACCTTGTTTCATCTGCAATACTCCAATTTGTGCATATCTTTCCAAGATAGGCTGAAATATACCATATGCCACATACTCATAATTGTTACGCACTATTACAGACATGGTCGATCTTTCCACTGCACTAAGAGCTTCCCATGAATTCTGCCAGCTCGGCTTATAGTCCAACAAGTGAGCTGTACGTCTCCTAACCTCATTCAACCCTACGACATCCAGCTTAAAGCGACTATCCTTAACTATTGTGTAACTTGGTCGCTCTATTCGGTAAGCATCCATCGTTCTCATTATTTGGAATCCTTGTTTTGTATACATCTTTAAAGCATCATCATTATCAGTTAATACCTCCACTATGTAACGGGAAACATTATTACGCCTTAACTCGTTATCAAGACTTTCGAAAAGTCTGCGTGAAATCCCCTGTCTGCGCCACTTCGACTTAATTGCCGTACCAGCATCATATGCGACTTTTTCACCGCCTATTTTGCGTTCGCCGGACAACCAAAAACCAACCATCTCATCACCATTAAATGCCCCTACAGACAACGACGGCTCATAACTATCTTGCGCCAGTCGCACATCCATCTGTTGTAGTGTCGACTCTACAGAAACCTGATAATCTGAGAATGCAGAACACCAACAATTATGGAGCATTGCAAAGTCAGAATTGTGAAGTGCCCTAATCTGGATAGCGGAGTTGAGATTATTCACCATATTTAGCCTCCTCTGAAAAGAATGCGCCATCAGTTGTGACTAATATTCTTCTTACTCCATCACCCCCAGCTCCTTGAGTTTGGCGTAGAGGGTGGTGCGGCCCATGTCGAGGGCGCGGGCGGTCTTCGACTTGTCGCCCTGGTTGCGCTCCAGCGTGAACTGTATGTATCGGCGCTCCGCCTCCTGCATATACTGTTTGTAGGATGTTCCGGCCAGCGAAACGGGCGCAGTCGCGACGGCATGCGCCGTCTGAGGAGTCGCGGACGACGAGAGCAGCCACGGTGGGAACGCGGACTCGTCGATCACCTCGCCCTGCGTGTAGATAGTGAGCGTCTGGATCACGTTCGCCAGCTCGCGCACGTTGCCGGGCCAGGCGTGCTCCATGAGTCTTGCCATGGCGATCTCCGAGATAGTTTTCTTCACCCCGCCATTCGCGAACTTTTTCAGGAAGTGGTCGGCGAGCAAGGGAATGTCCTCGATCCTCTCGCGCAGCGGGGGTATCGAGATCTCCATCACGCGCAGCCTGTGATAAAGATCCGATCGGAAAGCGCCCTTTTCCAAAAGTTCAGTCAGCGACTGGTTGCTTGCGGAGATCACGCGAAAGTCCGCCTTGATCGGCGTGTTGCTGCCGAGCCTGCAGAACTCCTTCTCCTGCAGCACGCGCAGGAGCTTCACCTGCAGATCGAGTTTCATCGTGCTGATCTCGTCGAGAAAGATGTCGCCGCCGTCCGCGACCTCGAACTTGCCGATGCGGCGGCGGTTTGCACCGGTGAACGCGCCGGCCTCATGTCCAAAGAGCTCGGATTCGAGCAGGTGCTCGGGGATCGCGGCGCAATTGACGGCGACGAACGGCCTCTTCCCGCCGTTGCTGCCCTTGTTGATATAGCGCGCCAGCACCTCCTTGCCGGTGCCGGTTCGGCCCACGATCAAAACGTTCGCCGTGTAATCGCGCACGCGATCGGCCTCTTCGATCACCTTTCGCATCTTCCCGCTGCGATAGACGAGCTCCACATCCTGCGACGAGACGCAGCCCTGAGCGCGCCATAGCGCTTCACGCCGCTCCTGAAGGTCGCGCACGACGATCGCCTTCTCAACCAACTCAAAGAGTTCGCATGCGTCGAGCGGTTTTGTGAGGTAGTCGATCGCGCCGGCGCGAATGGCGCGCACCACGGTCTTGGTATCGCGCAAACCGGAGAGCATGGCCACGCCGACAGAGGGATGCACGCGGTGTATCTTCTTTATCCCCGCAAGCCCGTTCTCCTCGCCCAGCCCCACATCGAGCAGGACCAGGTCAACATCCTGCGACTCGAGCACGGTCAGTCCCTCGGCGATCGATTGCGCCGTGAGGATCGCGAAGTCGTTGCAAAGCATCATCTTCATGCTGATCAGAAAGTCGGAGTCATCATCGATGAAGAGCAGCCTGTGTTTGTTAGCCATGCGTCACCTCTTTGGAAGATAAAACGAACATAGCAATGCGCATGCCAAGATGGCGTTCGATAAAACGATCGATTTTTCGGTAAGTTGTATTTATGAAGCTGATCAGTATGCAGGTTTCTGCACGAGATCTGTTCGATAGCTCGAACAGCGTTTTAAATCCCGAACAGATTGTCCGCCCTCCCCCATGGCGTCCGTCCTGGAAGGCGTTCACAACGCTGGACTAGTACAATATTTATATTCTTTTCAACTACAAAAATAGGTCTACCTACTAAACCCTTCAAACACACTTGATTATTTTTATACTTAAAACCACAGACAACCCATTGTTATCATTAATAATACCGAACCTGCTTTATAGTGTTTAAGCCCGACACTATAAAGCAGGTTCATGGTGATTATTCAGAGATGCTATTGGCTCATGAACTTCACGTTTTCCTTCAGCTGGTGATCGAGTTTCGCGATCTGCTCAAGATTCACGACCTCGAAGCTGTGCTCTTCCACCTTGAGCAGGTCATCGTAGGGGCCCTTGCTTGATACGATTTTTACAAACATGGGGGCCGTCTCGATGGCTATGAACAGGAAGAGGATGAACCATGTGGCGACGTCGATGGTGCGGCTCTTCGCAGCGATGTTGTTCAAGGCGTAGAGCCTGGCCGCGAGGCCGTCGTATTTGTCCCGGCCGAGATTCGTGAGGTCGGACATGAGCGCATCATTGAACAGACGGACCTCTCCCATCTTCGCATCGATGATGGGCTGATTCATCATCATGACGTCATCCAGCTCCCTCTGCGCCATGTCGGCGAACACCCTCTTGATCTTGTATATGGGGCCGAGGTTCGCCTTCATGGAGCCGCCGGTCCCGTCCGCCTCCTGCAGGGAGGCTATGAGCTGCTCGTCGCGCAACTTTTCCTTGGCAGCGATCTCGGCCTTGAGCCCGTTGATCTCGCCGCGAAGCGCATCGATCTGCGGCAGATACCTGGCCTTGACCAGATCCTCCTGCTCCTTGAAAATGGATTGCTCCATCAAGATCAATTCGGCGTTGATCTCCCGCTCGAAAATTTTGAGCTCCAGGGGTTTTGAGATGACCACGGCGAGCAGGAGGGCAAGGACCAGACGCGGGCTGGCGACGCGCAGCTCCATCCAGAAGCGCCCCTCTTTCTTCATGCTGGAGACGATAAAACGGTCCAGGTTGAAGATCATGGTGCCCCATACCAACCCAAACAGTGCGGCTATGACGATGGAGTGAAACACCGTGTAGAGAGCGTAGGAGCCGGCAAGAAAAGCGAAAAATCCCGTATAAAATACGGTCGCGCCTATACCCACATATTTATTGTTCTCGACAGGACACCTATCGAGAATTTTTAAATCGGCGCCGGAACAGATCAGGAAGAATTTCGTTATGCTCATAATATAGAAGCCTTCTCAAGGAGAAGGGCTGTATATAGTCGTTCGAACTCTCGGACAAGGGTTTTTATTGTGCCGTCTTAGGCATCTCGAAAGATTTTTCCAGTCGCTCTATGGCGGCATCAACGCCTTCGTCGCGAAGCCCCATCCGCTCTGCCTTGAGATAGGCGGCAAGCGCTCCCCTTTTGTCGTTGCCCGCCTCCAACGTCTCGCCGAGCAACTCAAAAGGCCGTCCGAGGCCCGTTCCATACAGGTTCTCTTTCACGAGATCGGGGGGAAGCGCTTCTATCGCGTCGCATATCGCGCGAAGCCCTTCCGGAGAGCGGTCTTCGGCAGCATAGCCCGCGAGCTCAATCATCGAACCGTTGAACTGTACGATGTCCTCCTCCAAGAGCCACCTGTCTTGGGTTTTCCACGCCGCATGCATGGCGAAGACCTCGAACGGCGAGTATGCCCCGAAGGACGCGCACAGTTCGTGCAGCTTTTCCCACGCGCCGATGCGCTCAGCGACGTCCGCGATGCGCCAGTAGATCTCCGGAGGTAACATGGACTTATGCGGCGCGGCGGCGAAGCGATCCGCAAAGGAGGAGAACGCCTCCCTCGCCTCGTCCTGCGCGCCGACCCTGCGCGCCAGGACGTTCAGGTGGACAAGCTCCGCGCCGACGACGAGGGATTTATTTTCCACAAAAAGCAGCGCCGCCGCATCGGCCGCATCCCACATCCCTAGTTCGCTCACCGTCTCGGCCAACCTGTCGTAGTCCCCTATCCCTTTCCATTCGGACACGAGGTCGAGCAGGGTATGTCTGGTGAAATACTGGGCAGCCTCCCCTGTCCTCCCCAGGGCAGCGAGTTCCCTCGCACAGTTCAAAAGCCGCTGCGTGTCCATCGGAGCGTCTAGAAGGAGAGGTCTGAGATGCGCCAGCGCCTTTGCGTGGTCTCCCGCCTGTCTGCTGAGCGCATAGATCCTCTGGTGGATGTTGGGGTCCATGGGCGCAAGCTGCGACGCCCGATCGAAGAGTTCCAGCGCGCCCTTTGCGTCCCCCCCCTTCTCGGCAACGTCGGCCATGGCGGGGAGGACCATGGCGGGATTGATGCCGAGCTTCATGCCCACCTCGAGGTGTTTCCGCGCGGCAATCCAGTCCTTCCTTTCGATCGCCAGCTGCTCAAGCATGATATGTTTCTGAGCGGCATCATCGGGGAGGCTTGCAACGCACTTTTCAGCCTCGATGGTCTCCCCCCTCGCGCCCCTGATCTCGCATATCCTCATGCGCGCAGCCTCGAAGGAGGGATCCTCAGCCATGATGGAGGAGAAGAGGTCGAGCGCAGAATCAGTCCTTCCCCTGTCCTTCTTGTCCTTCGAGTAATAGATAGCCCTGTGGTAGAGGAGATTCCGGCCCAACTGAGTATCGCCCAGGAGAAGCCCGCCGTCCACGAAACGTTCAGCAACTTTGATCTCGCCCTCATCGTACAGGACCGAGGTGAGATTCGACAGGTCGCACTGAAACATCTCGCGAAGGCCTATCCTTTTCGCGACATCGCCGTAGCTTGCATTGTAGAGGAACATATTGGGCTCGAAGTAGAGCGCCTTTCCTCCGGCCATGATCGTCGCGACGACGTGGCCCCCGAAATAGTCCTCGGCAGTCACAGGGGGCTTCTTGCTGCTGCCGAAGAGGCGCATCCACACGGATTGAAGCTCTTTTAGGGTCATGTGGGCAAAACCCGCGTCGAGCCCTGCGCGATCGAATATCGCGTAGAGGATCTTGCTCCTCTCCGTGCATATCCCCGCGCGCAGTTTCAAAGCGCCGAGGGCGGTCGCCTCCCTCTTCGTGTCCGCGGCCTCGCGGCCGAGGCCGAGGCCGCCTTCCCTCGCCATGTGGCCGGCCAGGCCGGCCAGACCAATCGCCTCCACAACGCTCAGATACCGCGCGGCGGCAGGCCGGTTCTCCCGCATGGTGAAGCGGAGTTCATCCTTCTCCTGCATGAATGCGAAGCAGTAGAGCGCGGTCCCGAGGTATGTTTCGTAGTAGGCATCACCGGGCGCAAGCCCCATCGCCTTGAGGTCCTTCTTGGCGACGGCTATCGCCCTGTCTATGTTCCGTCTCACTTCTTTGTCGAATGATGTCGTCGGGTCACTATCGTCGAGGAGCCACGGCACCGGCCTTCCCGTGAGCTTCAGAAAGAAATCGCCGTAGCGTTCCCCGAAGGAGAGAGCAGCCTCCATCACCTCTTCGCAATCCACCCTGCCGTCAGGAGGGGCTCCGACCGCGCCGTCGATCTCATCATCGCGGACCCCGTCGGCCGCCATGCGCGCATACAGCTCCGCCACGTCGCTCCGGCCGCAGACCAACCCATTCACATGCATCTCGTCACTCCCCGCGGCCATCCGCACCCCCCTGGACGTACGGTCTCAACTCCGCCCACACCCGCTTCGCACCCTCGACATCCCCTGCCTGCAGGTGCGCCTCGTGCAGCCACATGAGCGACGGCACACGTCTATCGGCCGGCACAAGGTCCGCGGCCATCCTGCCGATCCTTATCGCCTCATCGCTCTTCCCGTCTGCGAGGAGATCCCTGGCCACTGCAAAGAGAATCGTGCCGACAGGCGTCGATATCTTCTCGGAGGCAAGCGAACGCTCGGGGAATGGAAACTCCCTCATCTGCGCGCCTACGACCTCCGCCCACTTCTGCGAACCCTCGAAGTTCTGCGACGACGAGATCTCATCAGCGATGAACGCGACCGCCGTATCCAGATATAAGGCGGCTCCGACGTCGTCGCCCGCGCGAGCAGCCAGAAGCGCGAGCAGCCAACCGGCCAGCGCCTGCTGTATATTCCCACCGTCCTTTTCGGCGTACGCTATGTCGAGTTTCTCGCGGGCCTTTTTCTCCCTCCCCATTCGGAGCTCGTACCATCCCCAGCTCGTGAGCAACTCGCCGCGCCTCATCGAATCGAGCTCGATCGCCTGCATCGCCTTCGCGAAATGGCGCTCGGTCTCCGCATCGCGCGCGCCTGCGGGGTCTCTTGAAGCGGCCTCCGCGAGAAAGCGATGCGCCATATGGCAGCGGGGGTCGACCTCAAGCAGGGACCTTGCGCTCGCGGCCGCCTCCTTCTCCCCCACAGCATCCTTCCCCCTCATCATGTAGAGGTCCAGGACCATGATGTCCATGTACTCGGGCGGAATGATCCCCTGCGCCTCTACCGCCTCGGCAATCGCCTTCATGTAGTCGCCCACGACTCCATTCGTAGTCTGTCCCATAAATGCCATGACGGCGCCGACGATCGGGTGGATGAGCTTCTTATTATTGAGGAAGAACTTGCTTACATCACCGACCTTGGCGGACTCCTGTCTGTCGCGGAGGGTCCCGACGGCGTTCACCATGATTTGAAGCGACAGCGCAGCCCCGTCGGCGGAGAGAAAGGCGGAGGGATCGCCGTCCGTCCCGCCTTTGGTGAGCCAGGCGTCGATCATGTCCTTGCCGGAACTCATGGAGACGACATACTGTCTGAGGCTCAGGGGATAGAATGGAAGCCTCTGCGCATCCGGGTTGTGGAACGCGGGGTCGAAGGTTCGCCATCCGGATTTCAGCTCAACGCCTACCCCGAATGTTATCGGCATCTGCACACCGCAGACGAACCTCTCGCTGCTCACATTCATTATCTCGACCAGCGACGGTTCGAGCCCCGCCATCTCGAAGAGGTAATAGAGTTTGGGCGATTGAAAATCAGGCACCACCCCGACTGAGTACGAGTAGTGAGACAGGGTGTTGGCGTCCGCGTTGTAGTTGTAGAGGTTGCCGATTCCTCCCCTTTCGGTGAGCAAACGCTTGAACCCGGAGAGACGAAGATTGTCGAGCCGCTTCATCTTGGAGAGGATCTTTTTCCTTTGTGCAGGGACGTATCTCTTCCAATCCTTTTCCTCCGGAAACTCCAAGAAATAATAGAGTCCCTCCGCCATGGCGGACCGGTATTCATCGCTTTCCGGAGTGAGCCCCTGCTTCGCCAGGTCCGCACGGATCGCGGCGATCACATCCCTGGCGAACGAATCGAACTCGGCGAGGTACTTGATCCTCAACTCCGGGTCGCCCTCGACGGGCGCAGGATCGTAGTCCCACGGCAGGCGCTGGCCCAGCCATGTCTTGAGCGGAGCCCTCAGAGAACGCCAGTCGCGGAGCGCGCGTTCAAGGACCTCGCGCTCCTCGACCACACAATCGCCGGCGCCCGCGAATGCGCCGCGGCCGCCGGGATTCGCATAATCGATCTGATAGTAGCCGGAGTCGAGGTCGGCCTCGGCCACGCCGGCCTTTTTCATAGCGTCGACGAGCGGGCGAAGCAACGACTCGTCATCGATCTTAAATTGGATGGATTTACACTGAGTCATCCTATCCCCACATCCCCTTTATGATCTCTCGTATTCGGCGATGGCGGTGAACGCCCTCGCAGCCGAAGATCTTGCGGCACTCGAAGGGTTTCACCTCGTGGATCTGGCAGAGCCTGTCCGGCGTGAGGAACACACACTCGGATTTGCCGGGTTTGCGCGCGGGCGAGATGGCGAGCACGCCGTCCTCGCGATGCTCTTCACAAAACCGGACCACGAATTCGCGCTCGGATAGATTCATGAAATGCGAGGCGAGCGGCAGGTCGTCGGGCACGAACCACCCGGGTTCGCGCTCGCAGCACTCTTTGCATTTGGGGCATGAGCAACCCTGTCGTTTGGTCATTTATTCCACGCTGTCCGGAGTTAGATAATAATTATGCGACGCTTAGCAGGGGGGTAAACCTTTGGCAAGCCCCTAATTATACGAAGCGGCTTCCTGCTGGAAGTTTCTAGACTTTTTCGATTTCAGCAGCGCTGAGGTCGCATTTGACCTGGTGCTTCATTATCTGAAGGAGCACCCGCACGCGGCCGACAGCGGAGACCGGTTTCTCAAGAATGCCGACGAGGTCGCGGAACACGCCGGAGCGTATTTTGACCTCGTCCCCCTGTTTCATGGTTATGCGCTGCTCGATCACGCCGTCGCCGTCCACGCGCTCGCGTATGATATCGATCATCTCGTCCGGCACCGGCACCGGCATGGCGCCGTCGCCGAGGATCTTGCGCACGCCGCGCGTGTACTTGATCATGCGGTGCAGGTTAGGGTCCGCGAGATCGATGCGCACGAAGACGTACGAGGGGAAGAGCGGCCTTACGCGCGCTTGAGTTTTTCTCTGGCCGCGCACCATCTGTTTGATCTTGGGCAAAAACGTCTCGAACTCCGCGTTCTTGAGGTGCTGGCGCACGTTCTCCTCGGCCGTGGGCTTGGTCTGGAGGACGTACCATGAAAGCCGTGATTCGTTCATCGCGTCACTCATCGCTCATCTTCCGACGCCGGTGTAGGTAAACCCCGCGCTGCGCACGAAATTCGGATCGTACAGATTGCGGCCGTCGAATATCGCCAGCTCCTTCATCATGGACTTGATCTTCCCGAGATCCGGGCTGCGGAACTCGCGCCACTCGGTGCAGACGACGAGAGCGGAGGCGCCCTCGAGCGCGTCGTAGGAGCTGCGCGCCCATCTGACCTTAGAGGCGTTATGCCCGAGCGCAGCCTTGCCGGTCTCCATCGCAACAGGGTCGAACGCCGAGACCCTGGCGCCGGCGGCGATGAGCCGCTCGATCAAATATAATGAAGGTGCAAAGCGCACGTCGTCGGTGTTGGCCTTGAAAGCCAGGCCCCAGACCCCTATGAGCTTGTCCTTGAGCCCACCCGCAACGCTGAAATGCGCCTCTATCTTTTTCCAGAACCACTCGCGCTGCGAATCGTTCGCCGCATCCGCGGCCTTTATTACCGTGAGGTCGAAGCCGTTCTCACGGCCCAGCCCTATCACGGCCTTGGTGTCCTTGGGAAAGCACGAGCCGCCGTAGCCCAGACCGGAGTAGAGGAAGTCCGGCCCTATGCGCGGGTCGCTGCCCAGGCTTCGGCGGATATCGCCGATGTCCGCGCCGACCTCTTCGCAGAGCCTGGCCATCTCGTTCATGAAAGAGATGCGCGTGGCGAGCATGGCGTTGGCGGCGTACTTCGCGAGCTCGGCCGAGGGCACGCTCATCTGCATAAAGCGATCCGAACGGCGCATCAGCGGCATGTAGAGCTCATGCAGTCTCTTCCCCACGTCGTCGCGCTCCACGCCCACGACCACGCGGTCCGGTTTCATGAAGTCGGCGACGGCGTCGCCCTCTTTGAGGAATTCGGGGTTCGACGCAACAGCGAGCAGCTCCTCGGAATCAAGACCGCGCTTCGCAAGCCCGTCCGAGATCGCCCGTTTCACCTTCATCGTAGTGCCGACAGGAACCGTGCTCTTCGTGACGACTATCGCCGGATGGTCGAGCAGCGATCCGATCTCGGCCGCCACCGCGAGCACGTTGGTGAGGTCGGCCCTCCCGTCGCCGCCCGGAGGCGTGTCCACCGTTATGAAGACGATCTCGGCGTCTCTCAGACCTTCGGCGAGGCTTGTGGTGAAAGAGAGCCTCCGCTCCTCCTCGTTTCGCTTCACCACTTCCTCGAGCCCGGGCTCGTAGATCGGTATGCGGTGTTCCTTGAGCGCCGCGACCTTCTTCTCGTCCTTGTCCACGCAGCAGACGCTGTTGCCCACGTCGGCCAGGCACGAGCCGCTGACCAGCCCCACATAGCCGGTCCCCACAACGCAGATACGCATAAAACCCCCTTGTGCCGGAGAACCGCTCCAATCCACAAACCGCGGCCAACCCGGAGGACCCCTCTAACAGATATTTACACGAAATTTCAATATGATATATTTTGCAGGCAAAAGGAGGGGCCATGAAGGAAATAGAGATCGGCTACGTGGAACACTATTTCGGTCATCTGAACGTCGCTGGCATGTATATCACCAGCGGCAAACTCAAGGTAGGCGACACTATCCACATCAAGGGGCACACCACCGACTTCACTGAAAAGATAGAGTCCATGCAGGTAGAGCACGCGGACGTGACCGAAGCCAAACCCGGAGACCACATCGGCGTGCGCATGGTGGGCCGTTGCCGCGAGCACGACAAGATATACGTGATCATCGAATAATATAATGTAAGGCGATGGGGGAGAGGGCCTGCGGCCAAAACCGCGGGCCTTTTTATATCCAGAAACACAAAACCCCGCGATTTGCGGGGTTCTGTGGGTCATGCAGGATTCGAACCTGCGACCCGCTGATTAAGAGTCAGCTGCTCTACCAACTGAGCTAATGACCCGAAAACATTGGGTAATTCACCTATCGCGATTTTGACGAAAAAGTGCAACCCACCATGTTTTAAGGGTGCTCTCGTAGCCAATCCGTCGATGGATGGCAAGTGATTTATGAGGCATCTTGCCAAAAGCCGAATTAAAAAATAAAGTCCGCCGACCATGCTCAAGAACGCGGCCATACTCTTCTGCGTGACCCTGATCCCGGCGCTGGAGCTGAGGGCATCCATACCGCTCGGCATGCTCTCCGGAGATCTCAATCTCCCCTTCGGAATGCAGATGCAGGGCATGGGCCTTCAATGGCAGGCCGTGTTCGCCATATGCGTATTCTCCAACTTTATCCTGGGGCTCCTCCTCTATCCCGTGCTCGGACACATACTCCGCATCCTCGAACGCATGCCGCTCGTGAACCGCTTCTGGAGCTACACGGTCGAGCGCACGCAGAAAAAGATACATCCGTACGTGGAGCGTTGGGGCACGATCGGAGTCGCACTCTTCATAGCTGTGCCGCTGCCCGGATCGGGCACATACTCCGGCGCCCTCGGCGCGTTCCTCATGGGCATGAGCTACCGCAGATTCCTGGTCGCGAACGCGATCGGCGTTTTTCTGGCCGGCGTCGCAGTGACGCTGGTCGTGCTGTCCGGGAGCGAGCTCTTCAGATGGGCTGTTTCAATGTGATCTCGTACTTCTCCTCCATGCGCACCGGATAATACGAAGACTTGTATCGTCTCAGTCCCGATATCCCCAGATCCTGCTCGAGATTGACGTATTCGAAGTCGCGAAGCGCCCCCCTGCAGGTCTCCCACAACATCGCCTGAGCGATGCCGGGATGATCGCCCGACTGATACGCGAGATGGGCGCACGCGGTATCCGGAGCGAGCTTGGCTGCGAGCATGAAGCCGACTAATTCGCCTCCGATGATCATCGCGCTGCCGAAGAGGCCCAGCTCGCGGAAGGAACCGAACGCGCGCTCCACTGCGCGGCGCTGGCAGCGGAATTTATGTTCCTCCCCCTCGCCCATGCATGCGGAGCAGCCGTCCTTGCTGTTGCTCCATTTGCCGAAGACCTTGAGCGCATCGTCGCCGTGTTCGGCGGACAGATCGACGCACGAGTAAGCGCCTGCGCTGAACATGAACCTCTTGATGTGATTTCTCTTGCCGTCATAGCGGCGTCCCTTGAGCTCGACCAGATCGTTAACCCTATAGACGTAATCGAAATGATCGCGCAGCCCCTTCAGCGCAAAACCGTTGCCGCGGACCTCCTCTACTATTCCGGCAGAGACCCGCGACACCCTGCCCGTATGCTCGATACATCTCCCGATCGTCTCCTTCAGCCGAATCCCGCCGACAGGCTGAAGGAAAAACGGCGCCTCGTGAACAGGGCTGGTTCGAACGCAGATATTTCCGTTTATCTCGGTGAGTTCGGGTTTGTCGAACTCCTGCCACATATAGAGGTTTGCGAACGCGAGCTCGCAGATGCCGGCCGGAGAGGACGCGCGCCTTCGCTCGTACTCGCACATGTCCGACAACTCGATAGGCTTGAAATCAGGAAACTCCGGTATCATCCCTGCGCCTCACCATGCATTTGCAGATTCCGGGATCGCACCTCTCACATCCAAACATTTCTTTGGGAGGAAGGCCCTTCGGCGCCGAGACCTCGGCAAAACCGAGCTTTTTGAAGAACCCGGGTATGACGGTATATGCGTAAACGTCTGCATCCACGCCCTTGAGCATGGACTCGATGAGCTGCCTGGCCAACCCCATGTTTCTGTGGGTGTCGGCAACACCCAGCGAGCTGAGGAAAAATCCGTCGGCGCAGGGCTCCAGGTTCGCCACCCCGACGACGCTCTCCCCCTCCAACACGACCCACAGGTTCCTGACGGAGAGCGCACTGTGAATCAGGTCGAGCTCGGCCATGAGCTTGACCGCGCCCCTGGCCTCCTCCTCCGTGACACGCCTGATCTCTATCCTGCGCACGAGATCCCTCCCCAAACAGATTGAAATCGCTACCAGAAATGCTAGGGTTTTACAAATTTTAAACAAGCGCGGAGCAGCCATGGCGAAGATAGCGAATAGCATTACAGAGCTCGTAGGATACACGCCGCTGGTGAAGCTCGCCCGAGTCTCGGCCGGCTGCAAGGCCACGGTGCTGGGGAAACTGGAGTCGTTCAACCCCGGCGGTTCGGTGAAGGACCGCATCGGCCTCAGCATGATCCTCAAGGCCGAGAAAGACGGCCTTCTCAAGAAAGACACTACCATAATAGAGCCCACCAGCGGCAACACCGGCATCGCGCTCGCGATGGTTGCGGCCGCTCGCGGCTACAAACTCATCCTCACCATGCCCGACACCATGAGCGTGGAGCGGCGCTCGCTTCTTGCCGCCTACGGCGCGGAGATCGTCCTCACGCCTGGCAGCGAGGGGATGAAGGGTGCGATCACAAAGGCGGAGGAGCTCACGAAGGCTGCCGGGAATTCGTTCATGCCCATGCAGTTCGACAACCCGGCCAACCCTGACGCGCATCGCCGCACCACCGCCGAGGAGATATGGCGCGACACGGACGGCAAGATGGACGCGATCGTCGCGGGCGTGGGCACAGGCGGCACGATCACGGGAATAGCCGAGGTATTCAAACAGCGAAGGCCCGGTTTCCGCGCGATCGCCGTTGAACCCGCTGACTCCCCCGTGCTCTCCGGGGGAAAGCCGGGCCCGCACAAGATCCAGGGCATAGGCGCGGGTTTCGTTCCGAAGGTCTTAAAGCGCGAGATCGTCGACGAGATAATGAAGGTCACAAACGACGAGGCGTTCGCCATGGCGCGCAGGCTCGCGCGCGAAGAGGGGATCCTCTGCGGGATCTCCGCCGGCGCCAACGTCCACGCAGCAGTGGAGGTGGCGAAGAGGGCCGAGTTCGCGGGCAAGACGATCGTCACGATCATCTGCGACACCGGCGAACGCTATCTCAGCACTCCGCTGTTTCAAGACTCCTAAGATGACAATGTCGCCTTCAGGTCCGCGTCCGGCGTGGTGATCAGCGCGATCGCGAACTTGTCCACCAGCACCTTGAGCACCGCAGGCGTAACGAACGCGGGCAAAGTGGGGCCGAGGCGCATGTTCCTGATGCCAAGGTGCAAAAGCGTAAGAAGAATCGCCACAGCCTTCTGCTCGTACCATGAGAGGATGAGCGAAAGAGGAAGATCGTTGACCCTGCAGTTGAACGCCTTCGAAAGGGCGACGGCGATCTGGATCGCGGAATAAGCGTCGTTGCACTGGCCGCAGTCGATGAGCCTCGGTATCCCGCCGATATCACCGAAGTCCTGCTTGTTGAAGCGGTACTTGCCGCAGGCGAGCGTCAGAATCACGGAGTCTTTGGGCACCTTCTCCGCGAACTCGGTGTAGTAGTTTCTGCCGCTCTTGGCACCGTCGCAGCCTCCGATCAGGAAGAAGTGTTTTATCTTGCCCGCCTTCACCGCCTCCACGACTTTGTCCGCAACGCCCATCACCGCGTTGTGTCCGAAGCCGACTGTGATTGATTTCTCCGCGCCGTCCTGCGCAAATCCCTCCGCCATCTGCGCTGCCTCGATCACAGGGCCGAAGTTGCGGTCGGAGATATGGGTGACGCCGGGCCAGGCGACGAGGCCGGAGGTGAAGATGCGCGCCTTGTAGCTGTTCTGCGGACGCTGGATGCAGTTGGTGGTCATCAGTATCGCGCCGGGGAATTGGTCGAACTCCTTTTGCTGGTCCTGCCACGCGCCACCGTAGTTGCCGACCAGGTGTTTATATTTCTTGAGCCCGGGGTATCCGTGGCACGGCAGCATCTCGCCGTGCGTGTAGACGTTGATCCCCTTGCCCTCGGTCTGTTTGAGCAGCTCCTCCAAGTCCTTCAGGTCGTGGCCTGACACGAGGATCGCCTTGCCCTTCACAGGTTCGATGCGGACCTTTGTAGGAACGGGGTTGCCATATGCGCCGGTGTTGGCGGCATCGAGCAACTCCATAACGCGCAGATTGATCTCTCCCGTGCGCAGGGCCATCGTCGTGAGCGTGTTCGCGTCCTCTTTTCCCTCGGCCAGATAGCAGAGCGCCTCGTGGAAATATGCGTAGACCTTGTCGTCCTCGCGGCCGAGTATCTGCGCATGATCAGCGTAGGCGGCGGTGCCCTTTAATCCGTACGTCACGAGTTCCATCAATCCTGCGACGTCCTCGCCGTACCTGGCCATCCTCTTCTTGACGCCGACCTCGAGCCCCTGCTTCTCCAGGCCCGCAAGATCGCCTGCGGGTTTCCATTCCGCAGGGCCTGCGACCTTGTCAGGAGTCTTGCCGGCTTTCTTGCACGCATCCTCGTAGAGCTTCTTCGCGCGGTCTCGCGCAGCAGCCGCTCGCAAGAGAACTTTGACGTACCTCTCCGGATCGAAGTTGACGTTGGTCACCGTGGTGAAGAGAGCCTCCGTGACCGCAAGATCCACTTCGCGATCGCGGGTGCCGAGCCCTCGCGCGCGATGCGCGTACTGTGCAACCCCCTTGACCGCATGCACTGTGAGGTCGATCAGCGAGGAAACCTCCGGCGACTTTCCGCACACCCCCTGTATCGTGCAGCCCGTATCCTTTGCCCTCTGTTCGCACTGATAGCAGAACATATCCATAATCCCCTCCTATGCGAGATGACCGGTTGACGACGGAGTGTATATAAGCATATCACTTATGATGACGCAAGGATAAACCAGAGAAGTCAGAACGGCCTCCACCCGCGGCCGGTCCTGGCGGGGATGGAGTCGGCTTGCAGGGGGCCTTCCGATCCCCGAACATAGGGAATGAGCGGGCAACCGAGCCCCGAATCCCAGCCCTTGCGGATAGGGTCCACGATGGACCATGAGGCCTCCAGCGCGTCGCTGCGTATGAAGAGGGTCTGATCGCCCTGCATGCAGTCCAGCAGGAGCCTCTCGTACGCATCAGGGAGATCGAGGCCTGCATCCTTATACCTGAAGTTCATGGAGAGGGTGTCCATGCAGAGCTTTGGCCCGGGGCTCTTGGCCTGGATCGATAGAGAGACCCCCTCGTCCGGCTGCACGTTGAAGACGAGGACGTTGGGATAGAGGTCATCGGGAAGAAACGGAGCGAACATCGAGTCGTGGACGCGCCTGAAGAATATCGCGATCTCGCTCGCGCGCCTCTTGAGGCGTTTGCCGGTGCGCAGATAAAACGGAACCCCCTGCCACCTCGTGTTCTCGACGCAGAGTTCGGCCGCCACGTACGTCTCGGTCTGCGAGCCCGGGGCCACGCCCTTTTCCCCGAGATATCCTTCATACTGCCCGCGCACGACTCCGGCGCACGGATTCGCGGGGTCGATAGGCCTGATAGACTTGAAGAGCCTCGCCTTCTCGTCGCGCACGCACTTCGCGTCAAAGGCCGAAGGGGGCTCCATCGCCACAGTGGCCATCATCTGGAGCATGTGGTTCTGGAACACGTCGCGCAAGGCGCCCGCCTCGTCGAAATATCCCGCTCTCCCTTCCACGCCCTCGGCCTCAGCCGTGGTGATTTCGACGTGGTCAATAAAGCGCTGATCCCAGACAGGCTCGAAGATCGCATTGGCGAAGCGGAACATGAACATGTTCTGCACCGTCTCTTTGCCCACGTAATGGTCTATGCGATAGATCTGGCGCTCCTCCAGGTGCTCTGAGAGTTTCCGGTCGAGTTCCCTCGCGCTCGCCAGGTCAAAGCCGAAGGGTTTCTCCACCACCACTCGCGAGCAGGCCGGCCCCTCTGAGCACTCCGCAAGCAATCCGGCGCCGGCAAGCTGCGAAACGATGCCGGGGGCGAGCTTCGGCGGGGTGGCGAGATAGAAGACGTGACAGCCGCTCGCAGCCCTGCGCGCGCCGATCCCGGAGAGTTTAAGGGCGAGCGATTTGAACGCCGCCTCATCGTCATAGCCTCCCCTGATGTAATGAAAGCGCGGGGCAAAGCGTTTGAACTCCGTCCCGTCCATATCGCTGCGGCCGAAGCCCACGACGTCGAATTTTTCAGGGAGCAGATCGCGCTTGTAGAGATTGAGAAGCGCCGGGATGAGTTTCCTCTTCGCGAGGTCGCCGGATGCGCCGAAGATCACGAGCGTGCACGGCCCAGGCCTCTCTTCGACGCAGAGCCTGGAAGTCTCTTTGAGCTGTGTCCGGAACTCGGCCATCCGCCCCCCGTCATTTCATCAGGCCCTCTTCACCTCGTGCCCTCCGAATTCGTTTCGCAGCGCGGCGATCACCTTGTCGGAGAAGGAATCGCCCTCGCGCGAGCGGAACCTGGCGAAGAGCGAGTGCGCGATGGCGGTGGCAGGGACTCCGCTCTCGACAGCCTGTTCCACGATCCAGCGCCCCTCGCCGGAATCCTCCACATAGCCCTTGATCTTCGCTAGCCCCGGGTCCTTTGCCAGCGCGGATTCCAGGAGCTCGAGCAGCCACGAACGCACCACGCTCCCCCGGTTCCAGAGGTGCGCCACCTTGGCCACATCCAGCGCCTTGCCGAAACGCGAGGCCTTGATGATCTCGAAGCCCTCGCCATAGGCCTGCATCAGCGCGTACTCGATGCCGTTGTGCACCATCTTCACGAAGTGGCCGGCGCCCGCGGGGCCGCAGTATAGATACCCATCCTTCGGCGCCAGCGTCTTGAGGATCGGTTCTATGAACTCGAAGTCGCGCCGCTGGCCGCCGATCATGGTGCAGTATCCGTCCTTGACCCCCCATATCCCGCCCGCAACGCCGGCATCCACGTACCTGATGCCCCTGGAGGCAAGCGCCGCAGCCCGCATCATGTCATCTTCGAAATAGCTGTTCCCGCCCTCGATGAGGAGGTCTCCTGATGCAAGTTTGAGCGAGAGCGACTCCACGTGCTGTTCCGTTGCGGAGCCTGCAGTGAGCATGAGCCATACGACGCGAGGGGGCTTGAGTTTCGCGACAAGCTCATCGATCGATGTCGCGGGGACGGCGCCCTCCTGCCCGATCTCCCTCACCTTGTCCTGGGTGCGATCGTATGCCACCACCTCGTGGCCGCCCTTGATCAGCCTCCGAGCCATGTTCATCCCCATGCGACCAAGACCTATCATCCCTATCTGCATCTTGCCCTCCGCCTCTCTCGATTCGAGGCTGAAATATCTCACATCGACCAGCATGTGACAACCTCGGGATGAAGAAGAAAAGTGCTGTAAATCTGGGGCGTTTTGTGCTTTTTACAGGACATGAAAACGCTCGGCCCTATCTCGCTCGATCACAGGGCGATCTACGAGGAGATGCTTGCGAAACACCCCGCGGAGATCTCTGAGCACAGTTTCCTGAACCTCTACGCATGGAGGGCGGCGAGAAGGATCGAGACCCTGGATGCAGGCAGGGCCCTCATCCCCTTTGAAGCCAGGGGCGAAGCTCTGGTCATCTTCGGCGGCCCTATAGGCGACATGTCGCTCGCGGAGGCGTCGGAGGCGCTGGCCAAGGCGACCGACATGCGGGTCGGAGGAATTGCCAGGGCGCCGGAGGCTCTGGCAGCGCATCTCGATGGCGGATGGTCGGCATTAGAGGACAGGGACAATTCCGACTACGTATATTCGCGCGCTGAACTTGCGGAGCTCGCAGGGAGAAAGTTCCACGCGAAGAGAAACCTCGTTTACCAGTGCTCATCTGAATACGATCCCGGCTACGAAAAGATAACGCAAGGCAATCTGGGCGAGATTGCGGAGTTCATCGACCGATGGTGCAGGCAGCGCAAGTGCGGCAAAGAGCCGGGCCTGTGTCACGAGAACCTTGCGATGAAGGACTCGGTTGCTAATTTCGCAAGCCTCGGGGTCATGGGCGCAGCGATAAGGATCGCGGGCAGGATCGAGGCGTTCACCATAGGCGAGAGGCTGAACGAAAACACGGCTGTGATCCATTTCGAGAAGGCAATGCCGGGCTTCAAGGGGCTTTATCAGCTCGTCAACCAGTGGTTCTGCCAAAACGAGCTCTCGGAATTCGAGTTCGTGAACCGCGAGCAGGACATGGGGGTCGAAGGACTAAGAAAGGCCAAGGAGAGCTACTCCCCGGTGCGCATGGTGAAGAAGTTCAATCTCTTCCCGCCGGGTTCGGATCTGACGATGCCCGCCCCCAACCTCACCGAGCGCAGGTGCGGTGATGAAGGCACTGATTAGAGATCAGGCCATAGGTCTTATGCCACCCAGCGTCATGAAGGCGCCCGTGAGGGCGACACCGGCACTTGGACCCACGGCGACGAGATCGACCACGCCCGGTTGGAATCCGAACGGGCTCCCGATGAGATTCCTAGGCATCGCTCCCACCTTGGATCTGCCTCTGGAACCGTCTATGAAGAACTTGGCGCCGGTTTTGTACTGGTGCGAAACATCATGGATAGCACCGAAGACGTCTCCTTCATTCATCCCAGGGGCAACCCTTGCCTCCACACGCATCAGGCCGGATACATAGGAATAGAAGAGCGGCTCATCCCCGGAACGCCGCATCCTGTCGAGGTCGACCAGGACACGATCCGGCTGCACGTCAACCGCACGCGCGTGCGGCTCGAGGTACTGAAAGGCGGAGAAGCCTGCCAGGTCCCTGGTCAAGATGACTCTCGGCCCCGAACCCTCGGTGAAATTACTGAACGAGAACCGAAGGCTTTCTGGAGTTTGTGCACGATACTCCATCTCAATCTCACCCAAGCGCCTGCCGGGCAGCAGTGTTTCGAGATCTAAGCCAGCCACCACAAGGCCCGCCTCGGGATCAATGGTGACCGGAACAGGTGAGGCAGAGGCCTTCAACCCTTCCGCCACCTGCATCATATTGGGCACGAAGTCCGCGTCCAGGGGGAAAACGGAGGCGACTTTTTCAAGCTCGTCGTAGATAGATGCTCTGGTGGGCATGGGCTCCCTCGCCTCGCCGAGCCTGCGCTCGAAGCTCGCGACAGAGGGCTCCTTTCGATTCAACCAGTCGTTCGCCCCGCTGCCGAAGCGGCGCGCCAGACCGCGCAACGCCTCGTAGCGGTCCATCATCTCCTGAGGTGCGGCGGAGAGGATATCCAGGAAGGCATCGATCATCGGCCGCTTGATGCCTTTCCAGTCGACCTCCCATGACCTAAATCTCTCAGGACCGGTTCCCGCGAGGGATAACTTAGGAAACAAACCCACAGAATGGTTAAAGGTGCCGGCCATAATTTCCCCGTCGAGGAAATTCCTCACCCACTCGTTACCGTCATTGAATTGAAAGACCGACATATCCAACGCATCGAGCCTAGCCATCGTGCCTCCTGTTATGTGAATAGTTTGCCCCTGTCAGATGCCGTATAATAGTCGATGAATAATAAAATTATCCGCCGCTGGTCAAGGTTTTTGATTCCGGACCTGTATGCAAAATGATTTTAGAGGATCTCTTTGACCGCCTTGATCACGGCATCTGCGGTGATCCCCCGCTTCTCCATAACGATCTCGCCGGGGGCGGAGGCGCCGAAGCGGTCGATGCCGATGACCCTGCCGCAATCGCCCACCCAGCGATGCCAACCCACGGTTGCGCCCGCCTCGACGGCCACGCGCGCCTTGATACGCGGCGGCAGCACCGAGTCGCGATACGCCTGATCCTGCGCCTCGAAGAGCTCCCACGAGGGCATGGAGACCACGCGCACAGGGATATCCTCCGAGAGGAGCCAACCCTGCGCCTCCAGCGCCAGATGCACCTCCGAGCCGGTGGCGATGATGATCGCCTGGGGTTCTCTCTCGCAATCGGAGAGCACGTATGCGCCCTTCTTGAGACAGTCCGAAGCCGCGCCGCTGTCGAGCACCGGCAGGTTCTGCCGAGAGAGCGCAAGCGCCACCGGTCCGTCGTGCGCGAGCGCCCAGCACCACGCACTCAGGGTCTCGTTGGCGTCCGCAGGCCGGATGAGCACGAGCCCTGGCATGGCGCGCAGGGAAACCAGGTGCTCGATCGGCTGGTGGGTGGGACCGTCCTCGCCCAGCCCCACGGAGTCGTGCGTGAAGACGAAGATCGAATGCGCGGACATGAGCGCCGCGATCCTGATCGCAGGCCTCATATAGTCGGAGAAGACGAGAAACGTGGATCCGTACGGGATGAGACCTCCGTGGATCGCCATGCCGTTCACGATCGAGCCCATCGCGTGCTCGCGAACCCCGAAGTGGAGATTGCGGCCGGAGAAATTGTCGGCCTCAAAGTCGCCTCCGCCGTCGATCAAAGTTTTTGTCGAAGGCCCGAGATCCGCCGAGCCGCCGATGAGATTGGGCAGCGCCTTCGCAAGGGCGTTGATCGTCTTGCCTGAGGCGGCGCGCGTGGATATCGGCTTGCTCCCCTCGAAGCGGGGCAGCGCCTCTTCCCATCCGCCCGGGAGCCTGCCCGCGATCTCGGCCTCGAACCTCGCCGCATCCTGAGGATATCTTTCCCTGTAGCGCGCCAGCACCTGCCTCCACTCCTCCTCGCGACGCCCTCCCTCCTCTGCGACGAGCGCGAAGCGCTCCCTCACCCCTTCCGGCACCTCGAACGGCGGGAGCCGCCACTTGAAAAACTCCCTGGTCGCCTTGTTAGCGTCGGGCCCAAGCGGCTCGCCGTGCACAGAGGCCGTGTCGTGCTTCGGGCTCCCAAAGCCTATATGCGTGCGCACGGCGATCAGCGAGGGCCTTTTCTTTTCAGCCCTCGCCTTCTTTATCGCCCCCTCGATCGCGCCGAGGTCGTTCCCGTCCTTCACGCGCTGCGTGTGCCAGCCGTACGCTTCAAAACGGCGGAGCACGTCTTCGGTAAAGGCGAGCTCAGTGCTCCCCTCTATGGAGATGTGGTTGTCGTCGTAGAGATAGACGAGTTTGCCGAGCCCCAGGTGCCCGGCGATCGAAGCGGCCTCCGAAGAGACGCCCTCCATGAGATCGCCGTCGGAGACTATCGCATACGTGAAATGATCGATAAGTTCCGCGCCGGGCCTGTTGTAGCGCGAGGCCATGAAACGCTCGGCTATGGCCATGCCCACGCCCATGCCGAATCCCTGGCCGAGAGGACCCGTGGTCGTCTCTACGCCCGGGGCGCATGCGCGCTCGGGGTGACCCGGGGTCTGGCTTTCGTACTGCCTGAAATTTTTGACCTCCTCGACCGCAAGCCCGTAGCCCGAGAGATGGAGCAAGGCGTAGAGCATCGCAGAGCCGTGGCCCGCGGAGAGGACGAACCGGTCGCGGTCGAACCAGAGGGGGTCCTTTGGATTGTGTTTGAGAAACTTCGTCCAGAGCACATAGGCCATGGGGGACGCGCCCAGCGGCAGACCGGGATGCCCGGATCTTGCGCGATCCACCGCATCCACGGCCAGCATCCTGATCGAATCGATGCAGAGTTGATCAACGTCGGGCTTGCGTTTCGTCATGCCGTCTTCCTCCTGGAGAATATCCCGCGCAGAGCAACGTTGATGATCAGGAGCAGAAGGAACGCAGCCGACGCCTTCCCAGCCCAGGGGGGCAGCATGAAACCCGCGTGATGCATGGCGTCCATCGACATCATCGAACCGTACCAAAGCCAGTTGAGCAGATATCCGAAAGCGATGCTCATCACCGCTATCGTCGCCACGTATATGACCGCCGCGCCCTTGCCGAGCTCCTTCGCGACCACGGTTATCGTCACGGCGTTCGTGGCCGGGCCTGCCAGCAGAAAGACCATGGCCGCGCCGGGGCTCATACCTTTGAGCATGAGCGCCGCCGCTATCGGCAGGGAACCGGTGGAACAGACGTACATAGGTATGCCTACGACCAACATGACCAACATCGAGATAAACGGCGAGCCCAGATACCGAATGATAAGCTCGTCAGGCACTGCGTAGGATATCACGCCGGCGATGAGAAGGCCTATGACCAGCCATCGCCAGATGTCGCCGAGCAGTTCCACAAACGCATAGCGGAGCATCTCGTAGATGCGTCCGCCCCTCCACCACTCCGGCTTGGCGCATCTTTCGCGCTCCCCTGTCCCGTGGCCCTCGACTCCGCACGCATGGCAGTGCTCGCCGTGATCGGCGTGGATCTCAAGCCCCCCTTCGATCGCCAGCGGTTCGTGCCTGGTTGTAAGAAGGATGTTTCCCAATATGCCCGCGATGAACGCGGTGACAGAGGCGGAGATGACGCGGAACACGGTGAAGAAGGGGCCCAGCAGCGAATACGTCGCCATTATCGAGTCCACGCCGGTTATCGGCGTGGCGATGAGAAAGCTCACCACCGAGCCCCGGCTCGCGCCCTTTTTGTTGAGCATCATGGCAGCCGGTATCACCCCGCAGGAGCAGAGAGGAAGCGGGATACCCAGGATCACGGATTTGATCACCGAGACCACGCTGCTGCGGCCGAGGTGCCTTGCGATCCACTCCATGGATATGAAGGCATGCAGGATACCTGCGAAGAAAAAACCGAAGAGCAGATAAGGCGCCATCTGATAGAACAGGGATATTGATTCGGAGAATACGCCTGTGATGTGCTGCATCTTATCCCCCCTGTTTTCGCCTGAGCAGGAATTCGAGTTTCGGGAGCCCCTTCGCCTCAGCCGCAATCCTGTCGCCGTCGCGCACCTCGCCCACGCCCGAGGGCGTGCCGCACATGATCACGTCGCCCTTCTCGAGTGTCATGAAGCGCGACACGTAGCTTATTATCGCCGCAGGGGTGAAGACCATGTCGCGGGCAAGACCTCGCTGGCGCTCATGACCGTTCACGGAGAGGGAGAACCAGAATGCCGACGGATCGAGCTCGCCGCCCACGCCCGCAAATTCGCCCATGACCGCCGCGTTGTCGAATCCCTTCGCGAGGGCCCAGGGGCCGCCGACCTTCTTGGCCTCCATCTGCACGGACCTCAGCGTGAAATCAATGCCGACCGCCCAGCCTGCTATCGATCCCTGCGCCCCCTCGATCGACAAACCGCTTCCGCCGTTTCCGATGAGGGCGCAGAGCTCTACCTCGTGATGGAGGAGGCCCAGAGATTGCGGTATGAATATCTCGGAGGGAGACGAGGCTACCGAGGAATTGGGTTTGATGAATATGATGGGTTCGGACGACGACGCGGTTCCCCCCATTTCCCTAGCGTGGTCAGGGAAGTTCCTGCCCACGCAGATGACCTTAGTGGGCTCATAGGCCTCACCGCCCAACCGGATCTGGCGCATACTACCGCCTCCTCAATTGTCCAGCCTCTCGAACTGGTCCTTGCCCACCCCGCACTCCGGGCAGACCCAGTCTTCGGGGACGTCCGCAAAGTCGGTGCCCGGCTCGACGCCGTTTGCCGGATCGCCCTTCGCAGGATCGTAGATGTAACCGCAGACCTGACACATCCATTTGTGCATATGAACCCCCGTTTATCTCTTCTTCAGCACCTTTCGATACTCATTGTACGTCAACGGCTCGCCCGAGTCGCGGGTGCCGGCGCGCACCACGTCCGCAACGAAGATCGTGTGAGTGTCCAGGCCCACGGTCTTCTCCCTGATCACCCTGCACTCGAAGAAGGCCTTTGCCTCGGGCAACACCGGCGCGCCCAGCTCGCCAGCCTCGTGCGCGCGGTCCGCGAACTTGTCCACCTTGCGTCCGCTCTGGAAACCGAAGCGCTTCACGTCCGCATAGCAGTGGGCGTACTCCCTGTCTATGACGTTTGCCGCAAAAATTCCGGACTCCATTATCATATCGTGCGTGAGCGAACGCTTGCCCACGCCGATAGCCATGCGCGGAGGCATGTTGGTCACCTGCATCAGCGAGTCGAGGCACTGGCCGTTGATGCGCCCCCCGGAGATCGAGGTGAGTATGTAGAGGCCGTGCGTAACGGAAAAGAGCGCCTGGTTGAGGCCTGCTGTATCGCTTGTGATCCTGAAGTCCATCGCAATCCTTTGGCCTGGCATCAGCCGTAGCCCTTCATCGCCTCCATCAGCGCATCCTTTGAATACGGGGTATCCACGAGCCCGCCCTGCGATATCCAGTCGAAGTGCTCCTCGAATGCCGGTCTGTCATTCCTGTAGATGACGCCGACGGGTATGCGATCCCCCCACTCCATGGAGGTTTTTATCGCAGTCTCCCAGTTCTTGGGGTCGTATCCCTCGGGCAGCGGCTGGCAGCGTTTCTTGTACCATGCGAAAGTATTGACCTTGTTGAAGGAGACGCACGGCTGCAGCACGTCCACCAGCGAGAAACCGCGATGCCCCATCGCCTGTTTGATCATCTCCACCGCGTGATCCTTCATGCCGGAGAAGCTCCGCGCCACGAATCCGGCGCGCATGGCGATCGCGACCCCGAGCGGATGGAGGGGCTCGGAGAAGGCCCCGGCCGGCTGGGCCTTTGTGACAAAGCCCTCCTCAGACGTGGGGCTCGCCTGTCCCTTGGTGAGGCCGTAGACCTGGTTGTTGTGCACTATCATCGTGACGTCCACGTTGCGCCTGATCGCGGCCATGAAGTGGTTGCCGCCCTCGCCGTAGGAACAGCCGTCGCCGCTCTCCACTATGACCGCGAGCTTGCGATTCGCGAGCTTGGCGCCGGTGGCAACCGGCAGCGCGCGGCCGTGCAGGCCGTCGAATACGTTGCAGTTGAGATAATGGGGCGCTTTGGCCGCCTGGCCTATGCCTGAGACGAATAGGACCTGATGCGGGGCGAGCGAAAGCTCGGCGAGCGCCTGCTTCACGCAGTCCAGGATCGCGAAGTTGCCGCAGCCCGGGCACCATGCAGTCTCGTATGTTCCGTAATCAGATACGTTGACCATCTCAACCTCTACGATTCCATCCCCTGTAAAATATACTCCGTGGTGATCGGCAGGCCGTCATAACGGAGTATCCTCTCCTTGATCTCGAAGCCGGTCTCTCGGCGCAAGAGTCTCGCGAACTGAGCCGTCGCGTTCCCCTCCACAGCCACCGTCCTCTTCGCGGACTCGAGCCGCTTCATGAACTGCAGAGGTTTCAGGGGCCAGACCTGAGAGAAATGCATGACAGCGGCCTTGCGCCCCTTTGCCCGGAGGATAGAGACCGTTTCCTCGGCAACGCCCTTGGTGGAGCCCCAGCAGACCATCAGAAGATCAGGATCGTCGTCGCCCGCATATGACGGCGCCTCCACCTCGGCCATGATGGCCGACATCTTGGCAGCCCTCTTCTCCACCATCCTTTTCCGCACGACCAGGTCTTCGGTCAGGTGACCGTCCTCAGTATGCTCGTCGGAGTCGGTGACGACCAGGTGTTCGCTCGCCCCTGGCAGGAGCCTCGGCGAGATGCCGTCGGCGGTGAACCTGTGGCGCAGATAATCGCCTTTGATCAAAGCGGGGTCAACGCCCGGTTTCACAGGCTCAAGGGCGGCTATATCGAACGGTTCGACCGAGCGGCAGGAATCGGCGAGAAACTGGTCCGTGAGAAGGAATACGGGGCCCTGCGACTTCTCGGCCAGGAACATCGCCCTGCGCGCGAGGTGAAAACACTGCTCCACGGTGCCCGGCGAGAAGATCGCGCGCGGGAACTCGCCGTGGCCCGCGTGCAGCACGAGCTCCAGGTCCGCCTGCTCGGTGCGCGTGGGCAGTCCCGTAGCAGGCGCAGGCCTCTGTGAGACGACGATCACGATCGGAGTCTCGGTCATGGCGGCCAGACTCACGCCCTCGACCATGAGCGCGAAACCTCCGCCGGACGTTCCCACCATGGCGGGCGCGCCGGCGTACGACGCACCTATCGCCATATTGACGGCCGCGATCTCGTCTTCGACCTGCTCCACCACTATCCCCATCTTCTTCGAGTGAGCGGCGAGGGTGAGCGCGATGGATGTAGAGGGGGTCATGGGGTAGAAGCAGTAGAACTTGAGCCCTGCCGATAGCGCGCCCAGCGCTATCGCCTCGTTGCCGTCGAGCATCACGCACGAAGCACAGGGTCGAGCCTTGCCCGGGCCCTCTATCCTGCGATCCCCGTTCCACTCATAGGCGCGCGCGAGCGCCGCCTCGTTGGCCTCGACCACGGAGACATCTTTGCGGCCGAATGCCGACTCGACCGCCTTGGCCGCGGCTTCTTTGGGCAACCCGAGCAACGAGCATGAGATCCCGAGCGCGACTATGTTCTCGTACCTCGCGCCGCCGGCGAGCTCATCGTAGGGGATTGCGAGGCAACGGCCGTGGTCGCAGGCGAATTTCTTTTCAGCGAGGATGAAGCCGCCGTCGCGAAGTGAATGTTTGTAGATCTCGATCGTATTCGCATCGAACGCCACGAGAAGATCCACGGCCTCCTCGGGCGAGGCGATCTCGGACACGGACGCCCTGATCCTGAACGAGTTGTGGCCGCCGCGGATGCGGGACTGGTAGTCCTGCGTCACCACTATGTGAAAACCCTGGCGCACGAGTATCTTCGAGAGCAGCCTGCCCACAGTGACAAGCCCCTGCCCCGCCTCGCCGCCTATGAGGATGTTGAGGGCGCCCTTTGGCACAACGCCGGTTATCCCTTCCATAGCCCGTGGATGTTGCAGTACTCCCGGGCAGTGATCTGGTTCGCCTTCACGTTGAAAGTCGCCTCGGGCTTTTCCCCGGGCTTCAAGAACTGTCTGCAAGTCTTGCCGTTCGCTATGATCTCGATCCACTCGATGTAGTGCTTCTCCTCCATGGGATGCGCCACGCTGCCGACCTTGACGATGAGCCCCGCGGCCGTGCGTTCGATCACGGGCACGTGCTTCTCCTTGGCCGCGTCCACCGTGTTGGCGTCCAAGCGCTTCATCGGCTGATCACAGCACACCAGCTGGCCTATGCTCGCATGCACCATCTCCACCATGTTGCCGCAAACCTCGCATTTGTAGATCTCCAGAAGTTTTGTCGCCATATCGCCTCCCCCTTTTGCGTTACCAGTTCTCTCCCAGCAACTCAAAATACGCCTGCGGGTGCTGACATGCCGGGCACTTGTCCGGCGCGCCCCTGCCCTTGTGCACATAGCCGCAGTTCAGGCAGCGCCATGTCGTCTCCTGCTGACGCGTGAATACGACGCCATTCTCGATGTTGGCCTTGAGCGACTCGTAGCGGCGCATGTGCTGTTTCTCCGCGACGGCGATCGACTCAAAGGCCTGCGCGATCTCCTCGAACCCCTCTTTGCGCGCCACCGTCGCAAAACCTGGATACATCTCGGACCACTCGTTGCGCTCGCCCGCGGCCGCCTCGGCCAGATTCTCCACCGTGGTGCCGATCTTGCCCGCAGGGAACAGCCCCCTGACCTCCACCAGGCCTCCGTCCAGGAACTTGAAGAGGCGTTTAGCGTGCTCCTTTTCCTGGTTTGCGGTCTCCTCGAAGATCTGCGAGATCTGCACGTAGCCCTCTTTCTTCGCCTGACCCGCGAAGTAGGAGTAGCGGTTTCTGGCCTGCGATTCGCCTGCAAACGCTGTGAGGATGTTTTTCTCGGTATTCGATCCTTTTAGATTCATCTTCGATCTCCTTTCAGTCCGCATGGGGACGAATCGTGGTATATATATAAGCCAATTAGTTTGCAATCACCAATTGGCCTTCAGCCTCCTAACCACGTTCCTGCCAAGATCCTCGCACTTTTTGAGGTCCTCTGCGGTGGGCGCGCAATTCGCCTCCACCACCGGCTCCACCAAATCCCATGCGCCGGCGCCTCCCTTTGCAAACTCGGTGAGCGTGGAAACGCCGCCCCCGCTCCAGCCGAAGGTGCCGAAGAGCCCGAGCACCCGTTTCATGAGCTTCTTGCGCTCGAGGAGTTTTATGAAGTGCTCCATCGGGGGATAGAGCCCGGTGTCATAGGTTGGGCTGCCGAGGATGAGGCCCCGGAAGCGCCACGCGTCGCGTATGAGGTACGAGACGTGCATGCGCGAGACGTTGAATATTCGAATGCGCGAGACCTCCTCCTCCGCGAGCCCCCGCGCCACCGCCTCCATCATGCGCTCGGTGTTGCCGTACATGGAGCCGTAGATGAGGACCACGCCCTCCTCGCCCTCGTGGCGGCTCCAGCGGTCGTACTTCTCTATGATCCAGGCCGGGTCCTTGCGCCATATCGGACCATGGGTGGATGCGACGATTTTGACGTCGACCCCCGCGAGCTTCTTGATCGCGTTCTGCACCGGCACGCAGTACTTGCCGACGATGTTGGAGAAGTAACGCAGTATCTCGTTTTCGAAGTAATCGACATCCACCTCGTCGTCGAAGATTCCGCCCTCGAGCGCGCCGAAGCCTCCGAACGCGTCGCCGGAGAAGAGTATCTTATCCGCAGTATCGTAGGTCATCATGGTCTCAGGCCAGTGGACCATGGGCGTCATGTGGAATTTGAGTTTGCGTCCGCCCAGGTCCAGCTCATCCCCGTCAGACACGACGATGACGTTATTCTTTATGTCGTAGAATTTCTCGAGGAAGAGAGCGGTCTTCTGGTTGCCCACGATCTTTACGTCGGGAAAGATGTCGAGCAGCATCCTCACCGAGCCCGAGTGATCGGGCTCCATGTGGTTGATGACGAGATAGTCCACCCTGCCGGCCGGTCCAACGGAGCCCCTTATGTTGTCGATGTAGCGGTCGAAGGCGGTGCGTTTGACCGTGTCGATGAGCGCCGTCTTGCCCGCGCGCACGAGGTACGCATTGTAGCAGACCCCGCGCGGCAGCGGCCAGAGTCCCTCGAAGAGGTCGGTCTCGCGGTCGTTGGCGCCTATCCAGGTCACCGAATCCGTTATCCGAACCGACGAATCCATCTTGCCCCCCCCCGGGATGAGTCAGACGAATTACCCTGAATATATGTGCGTGTCAAAGAGAGAGAAAGGCCTTCAGCGCCTCGATGAGGCGCGAGATGTCGGACTCGTCGTTGAAGATGTTGAGCGAGGTTCGCACGTTTCCGGCGCGAGGAGAAGTGTATATGCCCCTCCCCTCGAGATAGCGGCAGCACTCCTCGCCCCTCGCGCCCACGGATAACGTGATTATCGCGGAGCGCTCCTTTTTATTCGCGACAGGAGAGACGATCTCCACCCCTATGCCGCGGAGCCCCTCGATCAGCCGATCCCCGAGCTCCATGATCCGGGCCTCGATCTTATCGTAGCCTATTCCCTCGAGGTAATCGAGCGCCGTGCTGAGCGGGTTGACGGACTCGAAGCTGGTGGAGCCCAGCATGTATCTCTGCGCGCTCGTGTGCAGTTTGATGGGCTCGCCTTTTGCAGTGTGGATGAAGCTCTTTCCCCGAGTATCCACCGACAGCCAACCTGCGATCGGGCTTGGGTATTTGTCGCGGAATTCCTGCGAGGTGTAGAACATGGCGCCGGTGTGGCCCGCGAATCCCCACTTGTTCAGCGAGGCGCTGAGCGCGTCGATGCGCATCCTTCGCACGTCTATGGGGAAGAGCGGGAAACCCTGCGTCGCGTTGACGATGAAGAGCTTGCCGAGCCTCTTGAGCTCGCCCCCCAGCCTCTCCAGGTCCTGCCTGAAACCGGTGGAATACTGCACATACGACGTGACCACGCCGACCGTACCATCGTCCAGCTCCGCCAGGATCGCATCCACAGGATAACGCGCGGATTCGGGCTTCACGTACTTCATCCTCACGCCCTGATATTCGTACGGGACCGTGGTGGACGGGAACTCGTCCTGCACAGACACCAGGCCGACCCCTTCCCCATGCACGCCCCTGAGCGAAAGCGCTATGACGGACATGACCGTGGATGTGTTCATCATCATGGCCACGTCGTCGCCGGACGCGCCCAGGCGGGAGCAGAGCCTCCGCCTGAGGCCCAGGTGATCGTCGATGTCCTTATCCCAGTGGATGTCGCCGCAGGAGTTGAGTTTTCCGTACTCCGCCGCCACCCGAGCCAGCACCTGATTGGGCAGCGGAGACATGCCCGCTGATATGAGATAGACCTTGTCCCGGGTGACAGGGAAGTCCGCCCTCACCTTTTTCCAATCGACCATACGCATGCCCTTTCAGCCAATGTGTTGATTGATAGCGGTGATGAGCTGAACCTCTGTGACGGGCTTCTGGAGGAAGTGCACCGCTTTGAAGCGTTTGAGGCTCTTGAGTATGCTCTCGCTGAGCACGCTCACCACTATGATAGGCGTGTTCTCCGAGCTCTTATTCTCCCTGGCGTACATGAGGAAGGCCTCGCCGGTCATGGGCTCCATTATTATATCGAGTACTATGAGGTCAAACGTCTCCTTCTTGAGCTTCTCGATCGCCACATGCGCATCGCCCTCCACGTCGATCTTGAATTCGCCCGAGTGACCTTTGAAGAAAGATTTGTAAATCTCCCGCATATCACTGCTGTCGTCCAAGATGAGGATGCGCTTCGTCTGTCTCTGCTCTGCATTCATGCGGCCTCCTTGGCGGGATATCCGCCAAAATTCATCCCTGCGCAAGCGGCAAGAGCGCCACGACGGTCGTGCCCTTGCCAAGGCCTTCCGACTCGATCGTTATGCTGCCGCCCGCATCCTCGACAATCTTCCTGCATATGGAAAGACCCAGGCCTATTCCCTCGATGGCCGGCGTGCGCTGATAGAACATCTCGAATACCTTGCCCAGCTCCTCCTCTGCGATGCCGCAGCCGGTATCCTTCACGGAAATGGACATGAATTTTCCTTTTCGGATGACATCGACCGTTATGCGCCCATGTTCCGTGAATTTGATCGAGTTTTCGATGAGGTTCGCTATCAGGAAGCGCAGGTCCATCTCCTTGACCGCCGCCCGTTCGGGCGCATTCGACAGATTTATCTTCAGTTCCACCCCTTTGCCCCTGGCGATATCCTGGAATAGCTCCTCGATCGGGCCGAAGACGTCCTTCACACGAACGTACTCGTCGACTTCGAGTTCTTCCTTCACCCCCCGCTCGCGCCTGTAGAGCTCCATGATCTTCGAGATGTCGGCGCCAATGGCCTTGGCATTGCGGTCGATTATCTCCACGTATTCATGTACCAAAGCCAGGTCTTTCGCCTCGATCGCCTTTTTGCAGACGTCCACCGCCATCTGTACGGTGAACACAGGGGTCTTCAGGCCGTGGGAGACATTCCTTATGAGGGTTCCCTTCATCGCCTCGGCATGCTTGCGCTCGGCGATGTCGCGCACGATCGCAAGCACCCGTTCGCGTCCCCCTATCATGGCGGACCTGAGACTCACCTCGGTCCAGAAGAGACGCCCCTTTTTGTCCTTGGCCATCCATTCAAAGACCTGCGATTTTCCCTGCGACGCCTTCCTTATCCACTCCTTCGCTTCAACCTGGGAGTAAGGCGACTCACCCAAACTCAGCGACGTCACATCGAGCTTTTTGGCCTCCTCGACCGTATAGCCGAACATCTCGCACATCCTCCGGTTCACATCCAGGATGCCCCCGGTCTTCGGATCATGCACGAACATGGCATCGTTTGCGGCATTGAAGATGGAACGGTAATTCTCCTCCGAAGCACGAAGCGCCTCTTCGGCCCGCTTGCGTTCGGTGATGTCGCGTACGATGGCCAACAGGTAAGATTCATCTCCCAATTTGAGAAGGTTTAGGCTCACCTCGGCATCGAACAGAGTTCCGTCCAGCTTCGTGTGCCTCCATTCGAAGAACTGAGGCGTCCCGGAGAACGCGGCGGTGATCTTCTCGATGGCCTTATCCTTGGATTTGCGTCCATCGGGCTGAAGTCGGGGTGAAAATTTGTAGGGACGCTCGCCGACGATCTTCCTTCTCGTGCATCCGAACATCTTGAGCGTCCGCTCGTTGCAGTCGACGAACCTGTCCTTTTGCATCAGGAATATGGCGTCGTTGGCGTTCTCAAACAACGTCTTGAATTTCGTCTCGCTCTTCCGCAGCTCCTCTTCAGACCACTCGCGATCGGCGATATCGCTCATCTCCTTACGGTGCACAGGAGTTTCCCCCGTCTTTTTCATGCCGCGCTTTGCCATTACTTCTCCTCCTGGAAATATTCGTAACCCGCAGGAAAGCCGAACGCCGCTGCAACCAGATTGGCGGGGAAACGCCTGGAATAGGAGTTATAATCATCCACCGCCTTGTTGTACGCGGCGATCATCGGCGCCATGGCGGCCCCCGTGCCCTGGGCGATCTGTCGGATCACGTCGAATTGGTGTTGCCCGCTTATCACGGGAAAGCGCTCGGCGAGGACCTGGGCGAGCTGCTGTACAGCCGTCTCCACGCCGTTTGCGGCCTCGACCTGTTCCGCGAAGGTTCCGGCCCCTGTGAATTTGGCCATAGCAGCGGAGAGCTCCATGGCCTCGGTGAGCTTTGCGCCCACGTAGAGGTTGACCTCAGGGACGAGCCTTGGGAGCGAGGCATACCTCTTCTTCAGCTCGCCGCCGAGCGGAGTCCAGGATTTGGTCACCTGTTCATCGACCATGCTCAGACCGTTGTATTTGACGATGCAGATGCCTGCGACGATTATGAGGACTACGACGACGATGGTCCAAGTAGATTTTCCCATATCTCCCCCCTGTCTGCCGCCAACGTACCGACAGGCAAGGGCGAAGTCAATCCCGAGCAAACCAATCTCGCATGATTGGCGTTGAAGTCTCCGATCTCCTCGGCTATCCTCTCACCCGTCAAAGGGGGAGCATATGAATTCCCGTTTCCCGTCACTCACCTTCCTTTTCATCGCAGCCCTGGCGCTCGTTGCGTGCACCAGGACGGCCGACAAACTGCCGGATCCGGGCACCACGGCGCCCGAGCTCACGCATCCTGCGCCGGCACCGGGCCAAGCCGCCGCAGGCGCGGCGACCCCGGATGTGCCTCTGCACCATTCGCGTATAATACCTATCCCCTCCGACTTTACGTGCAAAGACCGCGTTGAATGCACCTTCACAAAGTACGCCAACTCGCCCAGGTCTCATAACGACTGCAAATGCGCAGCCGAGTGCACACCTTACGTGGTGAACTCAGCGGAGAAGGAGCGCAGGGAGACTGCGAACAAGCGCTTCTGCACCAGTGAAGATTGGTTCGGGGACGATTGCCCTGAGATACCGTGCAGCTTCATGGAGTTCGAGTCGTTCAAATGCGAGGCAGGAAAATGCGTGGGCATGGCGCTGGGAAAATAGGACAATTCGCCTATTATTTCGCCTTGCCCTGCGCAGCCACCGCCGCCATTGCAGCCTTCACCTTCTCAGGGTCTCCCAGATAGTAGCGGTTCGAGGGCTTGAGGTCCGCATCGAGTTCGTAGACAAGCGGCATCCCGGTGGGTATGTTGAGATTCACTATATCCTGGTCCGAGACGTCATCCAGATACTTGACCAGCGCTCGCAGCGAATTCCCGTGCGCCGCTATTATCACCTTTTTCCCGGACTTGATCGTGGGCGCGATCGTACCGTGCCAATAGGGCAAAAACCTGTTCACCGTGTCCTTCAGACACTCGGTGGCGGGCAACTCCTCCTTCGTGAGCCCCTTGTAACGCGGATCGCGGCCTGACCATCGCCTATCGTCCGGAGTGAGCGCGGGCGGCGGGATGTCGTAGCTGCGCCTCCAGATCTTCACCTGTTCCTCGCCGTGAGCCTGAGCCATCTCCGCCTTGTTGAGGCCCTGGAGGGCGCCGTAGTGGCGCTCGTTGAGGCGCCAGGAGATCTCGACTGGTATCCACATCAGGTCCATGTCGTCCTGTACTATCCAGAGCGTGCGGATCGCCCTCTTGAGCACGGAGGTGAAGGCGATGTCGAACACGAAGCCGGCCTTCTTGAGCTCCTTCCCAGCATCGTGCGCCTCTGAAACGCCCTTCTCGGACAGATCCACGTCCGTCCAGCCTGTGAAGCGGTTTTCCTTGTTCCAGACGCTCTCCCCGTGCCTCAAAAGAACCACCTTGTACATCTCACACCTCCTTGAAAAATTTTTTTACCGCCATGGCCGCTATGAACAGGACCGCCATCGCAATGAAGAGATTTAGCGGCGTGACGTAATCCCTGAGGTAGATGTGACAAAGTCCGAGGGCAACGCCGACCGCAGTGCCCATGACGAAGCCGTTCAGGAGCCCGACGCCTAGCGACTCCCCCACGTTCATGACCACCTCTTCCTTGACCATCATCCCGGCGAGGAAACTGCCGATCACCCCTCCTATTATGCCGCCGATCATGCCAAGCGCCACGGCGAGCGCCATGCCCATCGGAAGGCCGAAGCTCAAGCCCCCTGCATGCGGCAGCGCCTCATTGAAGTGGATGGCCAGCGCGCCTATCGCCCCGCCCGAGCAGGAGCCGTAGACGAGCCAGCGCTTCTCCCTCATGAATCTTATGATTGCTTTCATAGCCGGAGATTATGCATAAAGCGACGAGCCTTGTCATCACCTACCGAAGCCTCACCAGCTCGTCCCACTTCTTCACCGGTTTCGATCTGGAGAGATACCAGATCTCCCTGTAATCCGAGCGCGGAACCTTGAGACCCAGTTTGTACCCGAAGAGCGTCTTGAGGTCGAACGTCTGCGAGTAATCCCTGATGACCAGGAACATGGGTCCCTTGTAATCGTACCCCCTCACCTTCTCCGCCTTCTTCTTGAGGATCTCCACCAGCACGCCCACGTGATCCTCTGCGGTTATAATGCCGTGGACCGAGGAGGGGTCGCGGCCCATGAACATCATCGCTTCCTTTTTGTCGTGGAATATGTGCGATATCTCCACGCCGACCGTCTTTCCGGAGATACGGTCTATGACCTCGAAGTCGGGCCGCTCGCGCTTCCTCAGAAACCTGAATTTGGTGCCCTTCCTGCGGTTGTAGAGCCGAAGAAAAAAGGTGAGCGCCTCACGCTCTATCCTCTCCTTCTCGTCGATGGTTGTCTTGAGCTCGATCATATGGCCGGATCTACATATTAAAAAACCCGCCGGATTTCAATGCCGGGATTTAAATGCAATAACCCTTGAGATGCTCCCTCCAAATGATAGTGTCGCTTTGCCGCATGCGGCAGGGAGGTGTGACATGACAGGAATCTTAGCATTCATCAGGCCGGGGCTCTGGGAGATCATCGTGATCCTCCTCGTAGTGCTCATCGTTTTCGGCGCAGGCAGGCTCCCGGCGATAGGCAAAGCCCTGGGCCAAGCTATCAGGGGATTCAAGAAGTCGATCAAGGACGAGGAAAAACCTTCATGCTAGGCATCGGATTCTGGGAAATCGTCGTCATCCTCGCAGTAGCGGCGATCGTGCTCGGCCCCGAGAGGATGGTCTCTGCCGCCAAAAAGTCGGGCAGCCTCTACGCAAGGGCGAGGAAGGGCATCGACGAGTTCAAGTCAGGGCTCGTCGATGCGGACGAGGGGGGCGACGGCAAGGGAACGCCATGAACTCCGAAAAGCTCAAGGACCCGCCGAGGCCCATCAAGGACCATCTTCGCGAGCTGAGGAGGAGGATCATCATCTCCGTCTCCGCCCTCCTGCTCGCCGGCGCGGCCTCCCTCTTCTTCTCCGACCGGATACTCGAGCTGCTCATGGCCCCGCTGGCGCGCGCGCTGCCCGCGGGATCGAGCTTCATAGCGCTCGGCCCAATGGACGCGTGGTTCGCGCAGATGAAGGCGGCGCTCGCTGCAGGCGCATTCGCCTCGTCGCCCGTCATCTTCTACCAGGCCTGGGCGTTCGCAGCGCCCGCGATAGGGAAGAAAGGCCGAAAGAAGATCGCGTTCGTCGCCGCTCTCTCGGCCGCGCTCTTCGCCGCAGGGGCGCTCGCCTGCTACGGTTTACTGCTTCCCTATGCTTTTGAATACTTCGTCGCCGTGGGCGCGGCAAGCAACGTCGCGATGATGCCCGGGATCAACGGCTACCTCGGCTTCATCCTGACCGCCCTCGTGGCCTTCGGGCTCGTCTTTCAGGTGCCGCTCGTCACTGCGCTGCTGGCGACGTGGGAGATCGTGCCGATCGAAAAACTGCGAAAAATGCGCAAGTACGTGATCGTGGCCGCGTTCATCCTGGCCGCAATCGCCACGCCGCCGGACGCGATCTCCCAGATCGCGGTGGCGATACCGCTCCTGGTGCTGTACGAATTGTCCATCCTGTCGGTGAGGATATTTCGTAGAAGCGCGTCCGATGATCAGGCAAAATCGGTGGGTTCGCCGCCCTCGTCGTCACCGCCGCTCTTGGAATCGTCGGTGCAGATCAAGAGGGAGATCGAGGGGGTATAATTATAGGAACGGACATATAATGATACAATGGCGAGCATCGCTGCGATAAACGCCACGATCAACCAGGGTGATTTATGTACGTTCCTGAACATCTTCCCTCCTTTTTTAAATCCCCCTTTCTGCAACTTTTTATATCTAACTCTCCAGCTTATATTTATAGCAATACTTGTGCCAAAAACCGCCGCCTGAGACACTGTTGTAACATTTCATAAAATATGGATATTTTATGAACGACCAAAGTTAAAAACCCTCCAGATGGGTATATTATTGAATGTGGCGTCAAAGATGCCGACAGATGCCCGTAAACAGAGAGCAAGGCGACGGACCTCTCAGGAAAACCTTTCATCATGCATGTCTGCCGTAAAAGAAGTCGGCAAACCAATAAAAATGGCGCCCAACCAGAGGCGCCATTTTTTGATAATCGTGGATCGAACTATTTGTAATGCTTCTTCATGACCTCGATGTCCTCCATGATCGCCTGCAGGTCCTCTTCGTGCTCCACTTCATCCGAGAGGATCGTGGTGACCATGTTGAAGGTCACGATGTCCTTGTCGCGCGTGAGGTCGAGCAGTTTCTGGTAAACGCCGATGGCGCACTGCTCGCCCTTGATGTTCTGAGCCAAGATCGCCTCCACGTACGGATCGGAAGGCGCATCGTAGCCGCAGTTGGTCCACTTGTACCACTCCTCGGGTTTGAGCAACGGAGTGCCGCCCAGCTGGATGATGCGGTCGGCGACGAGCCCCGCGTGCCGAAGTTCGTCCGCCGCGTGCTGCGTCAGCTCTGCCGCCGTGGCCTCGCGCATCGGACCTTTGACGACCTTGGCCCCGATGAAATACTGGTAGTAGGCAAGCCACTCGTCCGCATACGCTTTGTTGAGCAGATCCACGAGCTTTCCAACGTCCAGCCCCACTATCTCACGTCCCTTTGTCCCCATGGCTCCCTCCCCTTTCAAGTTTGTGTAAAATTACGATCCTGCTTAAGTCCTTGTCCCCAATCAAATAGAGGTAGGCGCGTCAATGAACACGGTCTTCACGCCGAACTTCTCCCTGAGGAGAGGCATGAGGGCGCGCACGCCCACGGTCTCGGTGGAGTAATGGCCGCCGAGGACTACGCTCACGTCAAGATCTCTGGCCTCGACCACGGATTCGTGCGGCATCTCACCGGTCAAAAAACAGTCGATCCGTTCCTTGACCGCATCCGCGAAGAGGCTCGATCCGCGACCGCTGACTATCCCCACGCTTCTGATCGACTTCTTTCCATACGGCAGGACGACACACCCATTGCGGATTCCTCTCTTGAGAACAGAGGCGATCCTGCGAAGCCGCACCGGGCGCTTAAACCTTCCCTTGTATCCTATGGTGATGCCGTGATAGCGACCGAATCTTTCTATACGGGTGAGCCCGAGCATACGCGCGAGCACTATGTTGTTGCCGTATTCAGGATGCATATCCAGCGGAAGGTGACAGGCGTAAAGCCCCATCCCGGCCCTCCTCAGAAACGCGACTCTCTTCGCAGTCACACCCGAGATATCCCTCTTTCCCCTCCAGAACAGGCCGTGATGCACCACGACGAGGTCGCAGCCCTGGCGAGCAGCCTTCTCAAAAACCGCGACGGAGGCATCGACCGCAAAGCCGATTTTTCTAACCTCCTTCGAGGTGCTTATCTGAAGCCCGTTGCGGGAGCTGTCAGGGATTTTTCTGATCCTGAGCTCGCTGCTTAGAAACCTCACTATGGATCCCAGCCTCGCCATCCGCTCACCTCCTCATGCCGCGCATATCAGCACATGAGACGAGCCTCGGTCAACAACCACAAAAGGAGCTCCCGGAGATTGTCCGTTTGACACATCTATTCAAATAAATTACTGACTTCACTGGTAAATTTCGTTCCCAGCTTCCAAGGAGGCAGAGATGAAAAAATCGATGATGTTCAAAGCGATCGTCGCGGCGTTGTCCGTCGCGATTGTATGCACAGCCTGCGGCGGCAGCGGAGGCGGAGGCGGAGGCGACAACACGCAGACCGCGCGGCTGAGGATCACGAACAGCTGCTCCTATGCGATCTGGATACAGCAGCAGAACATGCCCGCATCTACGCCCTCGGTCGTGAAAATCGAGCCCGGCTTATACTATGACTATGAAATACCTGAGGCGGGCCTGGCATCGACCAGGCTCTGGCCCAAGAAGGGCTGCGACGTCAACGGCGGGAATTGCGATATCGGCCAGAGCTCCGACCCCTGTCCTGCCGGGGGCTGTCCGCCGCCGGTCGACTCCAAGATAGAGGCCACGTGGGGATGCACCCTCTCCGATCAGACACAGTGCGGGTTCACGCCGCAGGGCGATCAGATGGTCGACACATACTGGAACGCCAGCGCGGTGGACGGATACACATTCCCGTTCACCATCACCGTAGCCGACAACACTCTCGATGATGAGAACGAGCCATGCAACAATGTCTCATGCAGCGGCCTCACCCTCGGGAGCTGCCCCACGGGCGACAACCTGAGCGCGGGGCAGAGCGGATCCAGCTATCCCGAGTATGCGAGCGAGGACCTCCGCGTGATGAACTCGTCGAGCGAGGTGATCGGCTGCTATTCTCCGTGCAAGAAATTCAACTACCCGACGTTCGACGGACTGGGCCTGAGCGAAACGAGCGACCCGACTGTCATGTACTGCTGCCCCACCCCCCCGATCACCTCGGAGGAGTGCAAGGCAGGCCCTGTGGTGAACACGGATTATGTAGCGGCAGTGCACTCGATGTGCGGGAGCAGCGTCTACGGCTATGCGTACGACGACACCCTGGGGCTGAGGCACTGCTCGGCAGCGACGAAGATCAGCATGACCATCGGTCCAAACTGTCCGTAAAAATGATTTCAGCGGCCGCGACGCCTGGCCTTCCCGCCGGAAAACTTATTCGCGCCATTGCTGCGGTGCGAATAGCGCTGATTTCGCTGCGAGGCGCCCCTCGCAGGACCGGATGAGCTGGTGGAACTGGCGGCGCTGGCAGAATGATACGCGTGATCCTCGCGCACCGGGACGTGTCGTTTCAGCAGACGCTCGATATCGCGAAGATAACCCTTCTCTGAAGCTGCGCAGAACGAGATGGCAAGCCCGGTTGCGCCGGCCCTGGCCGTGCGACCGATGCGGTGCACGTAGCTCTCCGGCTCGTTCGGCAGATCGTAGTTGACCACGTGGGAGATCCCGTCCACATCGATGCCGCGCGCCGCGATGTCCGTGGCCACGAGCACCCTGCAGCGCCCCCTGCGGAAGTCGTCCAGCGCCGCGGTCCGAGCGGTCTGCGACTTGTTGCCGTGGATGGCGCAGGCGTTTACCGAGGCCTGCCCCAGCTGTTTCACGAGCCTGTTCGCGCCGTGTTTGGTGCGCGTGAAGACGAGCGCGCGCTCCATGCCCGGCTCCCGGAGCAGATCCGAGAGCAGCGCACGCTTGTTGCCCTCGTCGACGAAAAGCACCCGTTCCTCGACCTTCTCCACCGTGGTCGCGGACGGGGCCACGGCGACCTTCACCGGGTCCTTGAGTATCCCCTCCGCGAGCTTCATTATATCCGGAGCCATGGTCGCCGAGAACAGGAGCGTCTGGCGCTGGACGGGGAGCTTTGCGATCACCTTCTTCATGTCGGGGAGAAAACCCATGTCGAGCATCCTGTCCGCCTCGTCGAGCACGAAGATCTCGACAGAGGACAGAGACACATGCCCCTGGCTCATGAGGTCCAGGAGCCTCCCGGGCGTGGCGACGAGCACGTCGACCCCGCGCGAGAGCGCCTTCACCTGCGGCGTCTGGCCCACCCCGCCGAACACGAGCGCGTGAGAGACGCTGAGGTGCCGTCCGTACGTCCTGAAGCTCTCACCCACCTGTGCGGCCAACTCGCGCGTGGGCGTGAGCACGAGAACACGCGCGCTGCGCGCGGGCGCCCTCTTCACCTTTTCCGCGAGCAGATGCAGGATCGGCAGCGCAAATGCCGCCGTCTTTCCTGTCCCGGTCTGCGCGCATCCTATCAGATCGCGGCCCATGAGCAGGTGCGGTATCGCCTGCGACTGGATCGGCGTGGGGTGCCGATAACCCTCTGCCTCCACGGCACGGAATATCGGCGCCGCGAGGTTCAACTCTTGAAACGTCTGGTTCTGCATCATCTTACATCCTTTTCTTCTGCGCCAAGGCGAGGCCTCGGCGCTGATTGTTCCGCGACCCTCGCGTCAGCGTATGTTGACGCGGACGCGCGCGTGTCGCAGATGGCCTACGCTAGGCGTCAATATGACGCCGATTTTGCAGGCTGTTTTTTTGGCGTGATTCGCAACAGGAGAAGAGACTTGAAGGGAAAAACTCTCTGCTGACTATTCCAAACCACCTTACAGGTGACGGCTTCTAGACGATCCTTCGACGGAAGGCAAGGACTTCCTTCGATTTATCAAGATTGTCTCGAACGACGACCTCTGACACACACTTATCGGCGTGCCCCTCTGGAAGTTGCTCGATATTTAAAGAGGCTTGTTCTTTATAGGTTATTCGACTAGGAATCGCCCCCATGCAAAAAGAAAAAAACATGCAGGAAGAGCTCACCCTCGTCGGCCAACACCCGGTGGAGACCACGCCTCAATCGTTCAAGACCTTGGGCCTCGACGGAGAGATCCTGAAATCAATCGGCCGCGTGGGATTCGAACATCCCACCCCGATCCAGTCGGCCGTGATCCCGCCTGCACTCCAGGGCAAGGACATCATTGGACTCGCGCAGACAGGCTCCGGCAAGACCGCTGCGTTCGTGATCCCGATCGCCTCCAAACTGCGGCACGGCAAGGGATTGCGCGGGCTCATCGTCTGCCCCACGCGCGAGATCGCGCTGCAGACAAAAGCGTTCCTGGACCTCTTCGGGAAACCGCACGGCCTCTCCACCTGCTGCGTGATCGGCGGGGTGAAGATGGGCCCCCAGATACGCGATCTCAAGGCCGGCGCAGACATAGTGGTCGCAACGCCCGGCAGGCTCGTTGACCACATGCAGCGCAAGAACGTCCGCCTGGATAAGGTCGAAGAGCTGGTGCTCGACGAGGCGGATCACATGCTGGACATGGGGTTCATGCCGCAGATCAGGAAGATACTGGAAAAACTCCCGTCCAGGCGGCACACCATGATGTTCTCCGCGACCATGCCCGAGGCCATCGAGCGCCTCGCGCGGCAGCACCTCTCCGATCCGCTGCGCATCGACATACTTCCCGAGGGACGCGCGGCCGAGGGGATAGAACACCGCCTCTACATGGTGGACGAGGCGGACAAAAAGAGATGTCTGCTCGCGCTGCTCCACCAGGAGCTGGGCGCCACACTGGTCTTCACTCGGCGCAAGCTCGACGCCGACTGGCTCTTCAGGGCGCTCGAGAAAGAGGGGCACCCCGTCACCAACATCCACTCCGACCGCACTCAGCGCGAGCGCACCGAGGCGTTGGACGGCTTCCGCCGCGGGCAGCACCGCATACTGGTCGCGACCGACATCGCCTCGCGGGGCCTGGACATCGCAGGCATCGAGCACATAGTGAACTTCGACATACCCCAGACCGTGGAGGAGTACATCCATCGCGCAGGCCGCACAGCGCGCATGGCGGCCAAGGGCATGGTCTCCACGATCGCAACGTGGCTGGACAAAGAGATGCTCAAGGAGATCGAGAAGACCATTCACCAGGAGCTTCCGCGCTGCTCCGTCGCCGGGGTCGAGCCATACGTTGAAATGAAGGTCAGGCCGTTCGGCAGGCGCGCGAGGCGGAGGAGATAGGCCGATCGAGATGAAGAGATCCTGGCACGTCTACATAATATCGTGCAGCGACGACACTCTGTACACAGGCATCACTAATGATCTCGCGCGCCGCATCAAAGAACACAACGACGGCATCGGATCCAAATACACAAGGCCCAGGCGCCCGGTTCAGCTCGTCTACATGGAGGGAAGGGACAGCCGCTCGGCGGCCGCAAGGCGCGAGGCGGCGATCAAGGGCCTCACGAGGCAGGAGAAGATTAAACTATGTGCGAAAGCCGTCACCACCATATCGTCTGAATGATCATTCCCGCAGCCACGCCCACGGCATAGAGGACGACGAACACGCGCAGGATATCCGCAATGCTCTTGTTTTCCCGGATGAGGACGAGCAGGCCTAAGCCCGCGCCGGTCGACAGCCCGGCCATGGCGGCGCCGAAACCGATCGCGCCCTTGAGAAACGCCTGCGTTATGACCACGGAAGCCGCGCAATTCGGGATCAGGCCGACCAACGCGACCAGCGCCGGCTGCGCCGGAGAGCCCTTGAGAAAGAGCCGGCCTATATTATCCTCGCCGACGTGATGCAGCACGAGGCCCAAAGCGAAAGTGGTGGCGAATACGAAGATGAACACGGTCAAGGTGTGCCTGAGCGGATGCAGTATAAGGTCTCGCCTGCGCCGGCCTCCTGCAACATCGTGGCTGCAGCAGCCCGGCTGCTCCCCGCAGGTGTGGTCGTGGCCGCAGGACTCATGCGCGTAGCGATGCCCGCGGAAAACCAAATCGACTCCGTATCCGCCGGCGAGCGCGATGACGATCTTGCCTAGGACCAGAGGAAGAACGATCGGCATGCTGGCGGGCTGCGACATGATGACCGGAATCGCCTCATCGGAAGTGGCGAGGAATATGGCGATCAGGGTGCCCAAAGTCACAAGCCGTTGCGAATAGAGCGCCGCCCCCACCACTGAGAATCCGCACTGCGGCAGGAGTCCGAAGGCCGTGCCGAAGAGGGGCCCGAATCGATGGGCGGCCACGATCTTTTTGCGGACCGCGCCGCCGTAACGGTACTCCAGAAGCTCTATCGCGAAGTAGATAGCGAACAACAGCGGCAACATCCTGAGGGTTTCCATCAAGGCGTGTTCGAGCACCTCTCCCATATCCTATCCACCTTATTGATTCTGGCGATTGAATACCAGGATCTTCTCAGCCGTCTCGAAGATGATCTTCATCTTGTTGTTGCCGATGAGCGACTGCACGACGCCCCGCCCGAACACGGGATGATCGATCACGTCCCCTTGAGCGAACTCCGCACTCATCTCATACGGCTTCGCTTCGCCCTTCGCCCCGGTGACCGCTTCATTCCACATCACCCCAACGGCGACGCCGGCCTTCTTGGACGCGCGCTTCGCCCCGGGTTTCTTTGCGGGCCCTTCCGGATCCCGATACTTGTGAGTGGAGGAGCAGGTGCTGCACTTGCACTTATCGACCTTCCCCGCCTTGTTCATGGAGACGATGATGTGCCCCATGGCCATCTTGCACTTTCCGCAATAGGAAAGGATCTCCTTGCCCAATCCGATCTCGTTGTCATTGCTCATAGATTATCATCTCCTTATCCGCTTTCGATTCAGGCGTTTGACGTGATTCAATGCTTCAGGAAAAAAGCCAAAAGTGTATAACTTACAACCCTTCGGAAAGCAAGCGCTTTTCAAGCACTCAATTGTTGATGTGTAATATCTTCGCGCCGTCGAAACCGTTGAATTTGGTGGAGGAGGCCACGCTGTACGCGCCTATGTTTTCCGTGTAGAGGAAATCGCCGATCATCAAATCGGCAGGCAGCTGTTCCGACAGAGATATTTTGTCGAAGCTGTCGCACGTCGGACCCACGACCGCGCAGACTTCGGTCTTCCCCCCCTTGAAGGCGTGGAAGTTCGGTATCCAGTGGTCGTAGACCACGCCGGAATAGGTGTGATACACGCCGTCGTTGATGTGGTAGAAGATCTTGCCGTCGCGCCGCGCCTTGCCGATGATCTCAGAGACCAGCGTGGCCGCGGTCGCGACCATGAATCTCCCGGGCTCCGCTATGATCTCTGCGTCCTTGGGGAAAAGCCTGTCGCATTCCGAGTTCAAAATATCCGCGAGCTTTGCGAACTGAGGCACCTGTGCATCGTATGGCGCCGGGAATCCGCCGCCGAGGTCCACGATGTTCACTTTGTGGCCCTTCTTGCGCGCGTCTGTGAAAAGTTCGGCGGCGAGCGACAATGCCGATACGTAGTTGTCGAAATTCGTGCACTGGCTCCCGACGTGGAACGACAACCCCTCCACAGTGAGGCCTAGGTCAAACGCCTCCCCGATCAGGGCAGCCGCCTCTGCCGGGTCCGCGCCGAACTTGGAGCCCATCTCCACCTGCGATCCGGTGTCAGGGACCTTCAGCCGCAGGACCAGCCCCGCGGTGTCGCAGTGCTCCTTTATCTTCTTGAGCTCGTCGCGGTTGTCGTAGGTCATCAGCGGCTTGTACTTCCTTATCTTCCGGAGCGTCTCGCGGTCCTTGATGGTGTTGGAGAAGATGATCTTGTCCCAGATGTAGAAGTCCTTCTCCTTCTCCTCAAAGAGCAGGAGGTACTCGTAGATCTGCATGAATTCGTTGTAGGAGGCCACGTCGAAACTCGCCCCTTCCTTGAAGAGGGTCTTGATTATCTCCTGGTTCGAGTTTGCCTTGACCGCGTAGTAGCACTGAACGCGCGGAAGATGCTTCTTGAAGGCGCGGTAGTTCTCGCGGATCTTCTCATGGTCGACGATAAAGAGGGGGGTGCCGTGGTGTTTCACCAGATCCATAAGTCTGTCCTTCATGTTTCCCTCCTGCTAGGCACCAAGTTTTCTGATGAGCCCCCTGAGGTGCTCGACCTCTTTGTTGTTCTCGAGATACGACTCGATCAGCTTTTTGCGAAGTTCGCCGCCGCGATCATAGAGCCTCTTCTGCTTCTTGGGTTTCGCCGTCTGGATGGCGTAGGCGGCCAGGATGGGCAACGCCACCGTCACGTCGAGATATGCGGTGACCGTTTCCTCGAGTTTGGTGGGGTCTATCTTGCCCCAGCTCGCCGCCTCAGAAGGGGGAGCGCCCGAGAGCCCGCCGGTGTCGGGTCTCGCGTCCGTTATGTTTATGTCGTAGTCCTGACCCACCTCCGGGATCATGAGCACTTCCTGAATCTGCGGCTCGGTCTGGAGCATGAAGTTCTTCGGGCTCCCGCCGCCGATGAGGATCACGCCGGTCTTGCCCTTCTCATATCTCTTGGCGTTGAGGATGATGGCCGTGGAGTCGTTGACGTCGATGCTCGGGTTGATCTTGAGCTTGAACTTGCCCAGGAGACCCGATGCCTCTGCGAGCAGCTCCACACCCGCCACGTTCATGCCGATGGTCGAGTCGCCGGGCGAGGAGGTGAAGACCGGGATGCCGTTGCGGTACGCAGCCGCCACGATGCTCACCTGGCCTGTATTGTTCTTCCTCTCGTACTCATCGAGGAGCTTGCCGAGGTGGTGATAGAACTCGCGCGTGCCCATCTCCTTCTGGAACTCGGGGCGAACGAGCATCTCGCGAAGCCTGCGGTCGGTCTCCATCAGCACGTCCTCGTAATCGAAGAGGATGTCGTAGATGCGCGTGACGCCCTTGTCCCGAAGGTCCGCATCGTTCACGTTGTGGCTGCCGCGAAACATCGGCAGATTGAACGCGAAATGGATGTCGTGGTACATGTTCGCGCCGGTCGCCACGAGCCAGTCCACGAAACCGTGGTTCATGAGCGGGATGACGGCGGACGGCCCGAGCCCGGCCGGTGTAAGCGCGCCTGCGAGGCTCATCCCCACGGTCACGTCCTCCTTGGAGTAACGGTCCTTCAGGAGGTGGCAGGCGGCCCTGAGCCTGCCGCCGTTGTATGCATCCATGTTGTCGACGAGCTTCACGATGTCCGTGGCGCTCGAAATCGGCTCAGGCAGAATCCTTTTCCCGGACAGGTACTTGGCCTTGCCCGGACAACCTTGCTTCTTATGTTCCATTTTTCTCCCCCGCTTTGCCTAAATCGTTGAAATGAGGGACGCGTATAACGTGACAACACATTGAAAACAAGAGAAAATACGAAAAAACAGAGACGAACGAAAAAGGCCCGGCGCAGGGCCGGGCCTTATCGATCATATCATTAATATGCGACCTATTCCGTGCAGGTAGAGCAGTCCGAAGAGACTGCGCAGACCTGCTCGGTGGCATCGATAGTGATGGTCGTGGTGCCACTGCAGGTGGTCTCAGGATCTGCGCCTGAAGTGCCAACTCCTATGAACCCCAGATTATCCAGAAGCGCCGTCCCGGTCACTCCGCCCGTGAGCGCAAGCGAACCAACAAATGCCCCCGTGAACTCCACGCTGGAGAAGCTCGCTCCCACGCCGCTTGCCGAACCCGTCACAGTGGAGGTCGCCGTGCCGTTCATCGTGACAGAGTAAGGCGTGGAGCCCACCGTCACCGTGCGCTGGCAATCGCTGAAGGTAAGCGTCATGGTTCCGACAAACTGACTGCAGGTCCAGCTTGTCAAAGGGTCGCCGGTGCACTCGGCAGTCGTATTGCCGACGACGGCGATCGTGCCCGCATCACAAGCATGGGTGACGTTGATCGCCCCCTCGTAGGAATCCTTTGCCGCAGAATCCTTCACCACCATCGCAGCAGGAGCCATATTCGCAAACCCGTTCTGAGCGCCTTCGCCTGCCGCAGACATCGCCTCGTTTGCTGCTGCGGACGAAGCCGCCTTGGTAGCATCCGACGTGGGTGTGGGCGTAGGACCGCTGCTGCCGCTGCCTCCGCAGCCAGCGAAGACAAATGCCGCCATAAGGCCAAACAATATCGACTTTTTCATAGTTACCCCCCCTTGTTGGGGTTATGGATAACACTTTTCAAAATGAACGGCAACCATTGATAGCACCTTGATAAATAAGAAAAACCCAACCGATCCGTCATAAAAATTCACATAATACGACCCATGCCGACGAACATCGCCATAATGGCAATATTAATTATTCCTTGAAAAACCATATTTTCGTAATAGCATGCCTTTCGCAAATCACAGCCGCCCCTAAAATGAGGTGGGCAGGGAGGACATATGGCGAACAAAGAGAATCGGAACACCGGGAAGACAAACACTTTTATGAACATCTCGGACCAAAAGGTATATGAGGCGATCAGGAAACGCGCCTATGAGTTATATTGCAAGCGAGGTCGGACTCACGGCAACGACACGAAGGACTGGCTCGAGGCCGAGAAACAGGTCAAGAAAGAGCTGGGAGCCGGACGCTAATTTTGCATCATCCCAGATGCAGTTTGAATCGCTTGAAAGCCATCGTGACCGAAACGACCGCTATCAGAAACAACGCCCCCGTGTGAGTGAACAGGACCCAGTAGTCCCCTCCCTTGAGCATGATGTTTCTGAGCAAAGTCGAGTAATACATCAGGGGGTTGAACGCAGCCACGATCTTGAGCGGAATCGGCATGTTCTCGATCGGAAAGACGATCCCGGCGAGCATGATCGCAGGCAAAAGAAAGATGAAGCTCGCCATCATGGCCTGCTGCTGGCTGCGCGCCGCCACTGAGAGCAGCGTCCCTATGCTCACCGTCGTAATCAAAAAAAATGCCGTGGCGACCGCGAGCCACAGGTAAGAACCCCGCATCGGCACGTCGAATCCGGCCACCGCAACAAAGAAGATGAACGGCAGATTGACGCAGCCCAAGATGATATAAGGAATGGTTTTTCCGAGCAGTATCTCGGTGACGGACACGGGCGCCGATATAAGCGTCTCGAAGGTGCCTATCTCCTTCTCCTTTGCTATGGACATGCTCGTCAGCATGATCGTTATGATGCATATGAGCATGCACAACACCCCTGGGACCAGATTGTATGACGTCATCATCTCGGGGTTGTAAAGTATCCTCGTCGCAAATTCTATCGGCTTCGATCTTGTGCTCGAAGGCTTGGTCTGCGCCTGCCGCGCGAAGTCGATCGATTCCGGTTTGCCCACTCGGGCATTGACCTCTTTCCCCAATATCCCGACAAGATAGCTGTTGATCGCCCTGGCGCGCACCAGGTCCGAACCGTCGATAACCGCCTCCAATGATCCCTCGCCGCGCTCGAACGCCTTGGTGAGCCCGCCCTCGGGCGCGTACAGCTCGGCATCCACTCTCCCGCTCTTGAACTTTGCGATGTCCTCGCCGACCATCTCCTCATTGCCCGCAGCCGGTGTGAACCAGCCGCTGGCCAAAGCATCCCGTTTCACGTCCCTGAGAAGGGGATCGTTGGCCATGGGCCTCGCGTAGAGTTTTATGTTCTTCACGTCGCTGTTGAGCGCCAACCCGAATATCGTCAGCTGAATCACAGGCATCACGAACAGGAGAAATTTCATCCGCGGATCACGCAGCGCCTGCCTGAGCTCCTTCTTCACGAATGCGCGCAAAAGTTCGAACATGTCAGCTCTCCAGAGTCCTCTTGAACCTCTTCGTCGCTGCTAAAAACAAGGCCGTCCCCAGCACGATCATGGCTATGAACGGTCCGATGAGATCGGAAAACGACGCGCCCTTCAGATAACAGGCGCGGCAGATCGTCATGGTCCAGCGCGCCGGGAACAAGCCGGTGAACAGCTGCCACCCTCTGTCCATGTTCTGGATGGAGAAAATGAAGCCCGACAGGAGGATCGACGGCATATACCCGGAGATGATGCTCATCTGCATCGCTATCTGCTGATTCTTGGCGACCACCGAAATAAGCAGCCCCATAGAGAGATACGCGCCTATGAAGAGGAGGCATCCCAGGACGTAGGCTGAATAGCTTCCGGTGAATGGAACGCCGAAGACCATGCGAGCCGCAACGTAGATGAAGACCAGGGCCACGAGCCCCAGAGCCACGTAAGGCAGGAGTTTCCCCAGAATGATCTCCGAAGGCTGCGTGGGGGTAGAGAGCAGAAGCTCCATCGAGCCGGTCTCCCATTCGCGCGCGACGGTGAGGGACGTTAGCAATATCGACAATATGGCAAGGATCACGACTGAGAGCCCGGGGACTATGAACCAGGAGCTCTTTTGCTCGGGATTGAACAGAAATCGCGGCATCAGCTCCGCCGTCTTGAGCGGTCTCCGAGGCGTGATCGATTCGGCGAGCTGTTTGTTCAGCGCCGATTCTATCCCGGCCACGTATCCCGAGACGAGGCCCACGGTGGTGACGTCCGCGCCGTCCAACAGGATCTGCGCCTCGGCGCCGCGGCCGTTGAACAAGTTTTCCTCAAACTTGTGCGGTATGATCAGCGCAATCTTGGATTGGTCGCGCGACAACGGACGGTCTGGGAAAGCTATCAGAGGATTGATCTTGTTGATCAGAAAATATTTGGAATCCATGAATTTCTGGTAAACGACCCTCGACGTCTGGCTCATGTCCGCATCAAAGACCGCCATTCGCACGTCGTGCATGTCGAAGTCGATGGCGAATCCGAACATGATCGTGAGGAAGACGGGTATGGCCAACGCCACGATTAGGGTGAACGGGTCGCGGAGGATGTGTCTGACCTCCTTGCGCGCGACCGCCCTCGCCCTCCTGAATTGAAACGATCCCTTCATCTCTCTCTGCTCCCTACGATCCGTATGAAGACGTCCTCCAGCGACGGTTTGATCTCACTGTGGAGGAAACCGGGCAAAAGCCCATTCATGTATGTCTCAAAGGCCTTGGGATCCTTGGTCATCGCGTGATACCGCATGCCGAAGGTCTGGAGCTCATCCATGAATTCCTGCGCCCGCAGGGAGTCCTGCCAGCCGTCCGGCGCATCCGGCGACGGCGTGATCTCGAAGATCGGCGACGTAAAGGTCCGCGCCTTGAGCTCCGCGGGAGATCCCAGTGCAACCAGTTCGCCCGCGCTCATGAGGGCCACGCGGCCGCACTGCTCCGCCTCATCCATGTAATGGGTCGTCACGAAGACAGTTTTGCCGGAGGACTTCATCCTGCCGATCAGATCCCAGAAACGCGACCGGGCGTGCGGCGTCACCCCTGCGGTCGGTTCGTCGAGGAATACTATCTCCGGATCGTGGATGGTCGCTGCGACCAGCGCGACCTGCTGCATGACGCCCGCCGGGAGATCCTTGACCATGGTGTAGAGCGGCCTATCAAGCCCTATGAATCCGATCAGCTCTTTTATCCTGGATTCTATGACGTCGTCGGCAAGCCTGCGTAGTTTGCCTGTGAAGCGCAGGTTCTCTTCGATCGTCATGTCGCGATAAAGCGTGAACTTTTGCGACATGTAGCCCACTCGAGACTTCACGGCCATCGGATCCATGATGGGATCCGCGCCGGCCACCGTGACGGAGCCGGCGGTGGGAGGAAGCAGGCCGCACAGCACCCTGATCGTGGTGGTCTTGCCGGCCCCGTTGGCCCCCAGAAAACCGAAAATCTCTCCGCGCACAACCTCGAACGAGACCCCTTTCACGGCCTTGAAGTCGCCGAACGCGACGATGAGATCCCTGACGGAGACCGCATTCTCGTTCATCTTCCGCTCCGCGCGAGATAGAACTCGTCAAAGCTCGCAACACCGGCGTCCGCCAGGAGTTTCCTGGGCTCGCCGCTGGCGAGGTGTTTTCCCGCATCGAGGAGGTGGGCTTCATGGCAGCGCTCGGCCTCGTCCATGTACGCCGTCGAAATGATGATGAGTATCCTCTTGAGGGAAAGCTCGTAGAGCAGATCCCAAAATTCGCGTCTGCTGATGGGGTCGACGCCGTTGGTCGGCTCGTCCAGCAAGAGCACCTTCGGCTGCTGCAGCAGAGCGCACATGAGACCCAGCTTCTTGTACATCCCGCCCGACAGCTCCCGCGCCCGCCGCTGCTGGAATTTCTCCAGCCTCGTCAACTCCAGCAGGCGTTTTCTCTGCTCCGCGTAGTCTTCCTTTGAAAGACAGTAGAGCTCCCTGAAAAATTCGAGATGCTCCTCGACGGAGAGATCGGGATACAGGCTCTGGCTCCCGGGCATATATGAGACTTCGTTGCGCAGCGCCCAGTAATCCTTCGACTCGCCGTCGTCTTTCCATACGATCGTGCCTTCATCGCGCGAGAGCAGCTCCATCAGGACGCGCAGGAGCGTGGTCTTGCCCGCGCCCTCGGCGCCTATCAGACCGTGCAGCTTACCCTCGGTGAAGTCGATCGTCACCCTGTCCAGGGCGCGATGCCCCCCCAGCGTCTTGGATACGCCCTTGAGCTCGATTGCAACAGGCATAGGATGTCCCGTCACCGCTTCAGAGGAGTGAATCTGACTTCGATCGGCATCCCCGGCTTCAGAAGGTTCTCGCTGTTGTCAAAGCGGATCTTGACGCCGTACACCAGGCGGGTTCTCTCTTTCCTCGTCTGGACGTTTTTCGGCGTGAACTCCGCCTCATCCTTGATGTGGATTATCTTGCCTGCGATGCGCTTGTCGTTGAGTTCCGGCAGAAAGCCGGTCACGTCCTGGCCGATGGAGAGGCTGACCAACAGGGGCTGATCGACGTACACATAAGCCCACACGTCGGTGAGGTCCCCCATGGCCATGAGTTTCGTCCCGGTGTAGACATAGTCGCCGCCCTCGTGGAACTTGGTGAGTATCGTGCCGTCTATGGGGGCGCGGACGGTGCACCAATCTATATTCCACATCCAGTTTTTATAGTTCCTCTCGTAGACATCATATTGCTCCGGCGACATGTTGCCGGTGGCCAAAAGTTTCTTCGCGCGCTCATAGTCCTTGGTGCTCTTGTCCGCGTCCACTTGGATGTCCTCGCACGTAAGACGATAAAGCACGTCTCCCTGTTTCACGATGTCGCCCTCGTCGCGCACCCTCTCTGCGATCTGCGAGGTGACGCGCGGCGCCACGTCCACCTCAGTGACCTCGATCGTGCCCACATAGATGGACTCCCCGGTGGGGATCAGAAAGAACACCGCCGCGGCGATAGCGATGACGGCCACCGCAACGTAGCGCTTATGCTCCTTGATCTTCCTCTTGAGGTCGCCTGATTTCAGTTTGTTCATCATCGGGACGCTCCATCGCTTTCAGCCAGGGAGAGCAGTCTTGATATCTGCAACGCAAGCTCCGCATCCGTCTGGGCCGAAGCCACCTTGGCGGAGAGGGCCTTCACATTCGCCCTCTGAACATCCAGGAATATCACCCTGCCCGCCTGGAAAGAATCGTAAGTCAACCTCGCCACCTCCACCGCATCTCTCACCGCCTTCACATTGGCCCCGCGCAATTCCTTCAGGGTCATGATCCGTTCCTTTATCCGCGAAGTATCGCGCGAGAGATCTATCGCAGTCTGCTTTTTTTGTTCCTCGGCCGAATACGCCTGATACCTTCTGCTCCGGGTTTCCTTGCTTATCATGCCCCAGTCCAGGATCGGCAGATTGAGGCCGAGGGTCGCCTTGTTCTGCTGGATCGTCGTGTTGTCGCCGAGGTTGGGATATTGGTACGTTGCGGAGCCCTGCATCACGACCTTGGGCCAATGCCTGGCGCTGGAGCTCTTGGCCGCGAGCATAGCGGCCTCTCGCTGGTCCGCAAGCGCCTTCACTTGAGGATGAGACTCCACATCCACGCTGGCATCGGATCGCGGAAGCAGCACATTGAGCACCGCCTTGATGGGCTCGACATTCAGAGAATCGGGGTTCTCTTTCTCCGGATCGAAACCCAGCGCGGCGACCAGCGTCCGCTGCGCCAGACCTAGCGCCCCCTCGGCCTCGTCGAGGTCGCGTTCACGGTCGACCACCTCCTGGTGAGCCACCGTGAGATCGAGCAGATCCGCGGTCCCCACCTTCTTCTTCTCAGAGACATCGGCATATTGCGCCCGAGCGAGGGAGAGCGCCTCTTTCACCAGCCTCACCTCCTCGCTCGCCAGCTGCACGTCTATGTAAGCCGAGCGAACGCCCAAGAGGACCTGCCGGGTGCTGTAGTCCAGATTGTTGTCTTCGGAATCCGCTATCTTTTCGAGACTCTTGGCCTGGTTCGTGATCTGCCCCGTATCCCATACGACCCAGTCGACCACGGGTCCCGTGGACCAGCTGACATGATCCCCTACTTTTTGAGTCAACCCCAACTGAGGTACGGAGATCTCTCCGATTTTGGAGACGAACGTGCTGTCCGCCCCGAACCTGAGGCTTGGGTATCGCTTCACCTTTTGCGCAAAGGCATCGTCCTTGGCCGAGTCCACGACGTACTTCTGCGACCCGATCTGATGCGAATTCCTGATAGCGGTCTCTTCGGCATCTTTGAACGAGATGAACGATTTTTGCAGCGCCTCGTCCGCAGCAAAGCAAACGCCGCAAAAGAAGAGTTGCACAACAACGATGAGGAACGCTTTTCGCATCATTAGGGACCACGGTTAAAATTGGACAATATTTCCAATAGTTTAGGTGAAGAGTCAAGCATATAACCTCACCCATCAGATCCGGACGAGATGAAAAAATCAAACGACCTCTTCGGGAGATAATGGACGAATCCACTTCATCAGATGACAGCTTGGCCCTCCCTGACGTTGCTGAGCTTTTTCCTTTCTCCCTTGTTGCAACTGTGATAGCTGCAGGCACCAATGCCGCGCCCCAAAAAACTCTTACTCATCGCCCCTGCAAGCCTGGAAGTCCAAAAAGCGAAAGGAAAATACGCGCATCACCTCGGCCTCGCAATGGTGGCGGGCCTCGCCACGCCCTTTTTCGACGAGATCCGGATCGTGGAGGAGACCTTCGAACCGCTGGACCTGAACGAGACCGCGGACCTCGTCGGCATCACGATGATGACCTGCCAGGCGACGCGCGGGTATGAACTCGCGGATCACTTCCGCAAGAGGGGCATCCCGACCATCTGCGGGGGAAGCCACGCCTCGTTCATGGTCGCGGAATGCACGCAGCACTTCGATGCACTGGTCGTCAATGAGGCCGAGCTGGTGTGGCCCCAGATCATGGCGGATTTTCAAGCAGGGGCGCTCAAACCGGTCTATCGCACGGACTCCTTCATCGATCTGAAAGATTTGCCGATGCCCCGCAAGGACCTTTTCTTAAAGGGGCACACCACGCTCAACACGCAGGTGCTGCAGACCAGCCGCGGCTGCCCGCTGGGCTGCAATTTCTGCACGGTGACGAAGATGTACGGCAGCACGCATCGGACCCGTCCCGTGGAGCACGTCGTGGAGGAAATCAAGCGCTTCCCCTCGCGCATCTTCTTCTTCGTGGATGACAACATCTTCTTCACGAAAGAATACGCCTACAAGCTTTTCGAAGCGCTGATCCCGCTGAAGATCAAGTGGGGGTCGCAGGGCTCGCTGGAGATGATCGCGCGCGACGAAAAGTTGCTGAAACTCGCCGCCGATTCCGGCTGCATCAGCCTCTTCGTGGGCATCGAATCGATCGAACAGGAGATCCTGAACCTCGCGAATAAGTCGTTCAACAAGGTCAAGAATTATGAGGCCCACATCCGCAAGATCACGCGGGCGGGGATCAACCTGATCGGCGCCTTCATGTTCGGCTTTGACCAGGACACGAAAGAGACTCTCAATAAGGTATACGATTTTGCCATGCACAACCGATTGGCGCTGGTGAACACCGGGATCATGACCCCCTTCCCCGGCACCGCTTTTTACGACAAGGCGCTGCGCGATAAGAGGATCTTCGATTTCAACTGGGAGCACTACACGGGCGCCAATCTCGTATGCCACCATCCGACGATGAACCAGGAAGAGATAGAGGCAATACACCTTCGCTTTCCAAAGCGGTTTTATTCGTGGCGCTCGATCCTCACGCGTTTCTGGGCCAACAGGGCCCAGCCCCTCTACTACCTCATCATGAACCTCTCCCACTGGTGGCGGGCCCACAATCGCAAACCCGATGCGGCCTGCGAATACGCCTCATAAAACTTCAAAATTCCGGAGACATTGAAAAAAGCCTCCTTTTGGAGGGCTTTTTTATTGCATGGCTTTCCGCCCCGAGTTGGTATAGGAGGGCGGTCATGCACAAGACCGCCAAAACGGAAAAACTTAGGAATATCGCCATTATAGCCCACGTCGATCACGGCAAGACGACGCTCGTGGATTTCATGCTCCGGCAGAGCGGCACCTTCCGCGATAACCAGTCTGTGGAAGAACGCGTCATGGACAGCATGGACCTGGAACGCGAGCGCGGGATCACGATCGCCTCTAAGAATTGCTCCGTTTCCTGGAAGGGAATCAAGATCAACATCATCGATACCCCGGGACATGCGGATTTCGGCGGCGAGGTGGAGCGCGGCCTCAAGATGGTGGACGGCGCCATCCTGCTCGTGGACGCCTCCGAAGGCCCTCTGCCTCAGACGCGCTTCGTGCTCAAGAAAGCGCTCGAGGCAAACCTCAAGATCATCGTGGTCATCAACAAGATCGACCGCAAGGACGCGCGGCCGCAGGAGGTCCTGAACGAGGTCTATAGCCTATTCATCGACCTCGACGCGAACGACGACCAGATCGACTTCCCGGTCCTCTATGCGATCGGCCGCGACGGCATCGTGCAGGAGAAGCTCTCGGAGGCGGGAACGGACTTGGCGCCGCTCTTCGACGCGATCCTCTCCGAGGTGCCGCCGCCGCGCTACGATCCTGCCGAGCCGTTCCAGATGCTCGTGACGAATCTCTCCTATTCCGACTACATGGGGCGACTCGCGATCGGCCGCATCTTCAACGGCACCGCATTGAAGAACGACGCGCTGGTGTGCATAGGAGAGGACGGAAGTCCAAGGCCGCTCAAGGTGACGGGCCTGCAGGGGTTCTCGGGAATCCAGGTGCATGAGGTCGAGGCGGTCGTGCCGGGCGACATCGTCATCCTATCCGGCATCGATCATGTCGACATCGGCGACACGATCTGCACCGAGGATTCTCCCAAGCCGCTGCCCCGCATCACGGTCGACGAGCCCACGGTCGCAATGAGGTTCATGTGCAACACCTCGCCCTTCTCCGGCCGCGACGGCCAGTACGTCCAGTCGCGCATGATCCTGGAGCGGCTGGAAAAGGAATGCCGGCTCAACGTGGCGCTGCGCGTGGAACCGGGCGAGAACGCCCAGACCTTCATCGTCAAGGGGCGCGGCGAATTCCAGATGGCCATCCTCGTGGAGACGATGCGGCGGGAGGGCTTCGAGCTCGCCGTCGGCCGCCCTCAGGTGCTCATGAAGGAGGCGGGTGGAGTGCTCTGCGAGCCGATCGAGCACCTCTATATCGACATCCAGGAAGAATTCACAGGGACCGTGACCGAGAAGCTCTCGCGGAGGCTCGGCCGCATGATCAACATGGTGAACCACGGGACCGGCCGCGTTCGCCTCGAGTTCTCCATCCCGTCGCGAGGCCTCATCGGCTACCGCAACGAGTTCCTGACGGACACCAAGGGGACGGGCCTCATGAATTCGTACGTGCAGGGCTACGAACCCTTTCGCGGGGAGCTGACTGGCAGGGTCGCCGGGACGCTGGTGGCGGATCGCACAGGCAAGACCGTGCCGTACGCGCTCTTTCACCTGGAGCCGCGCGGCGCTCTCTTCGTGGAGCCGGGGGTCGAGGTCTACGAGGGGATGATCGTCGGCGAGCACAATCGTTCAAACGACCTGAACGTGAACCCGTGCAAGGAGAAGAAACTCACCAATCTGCGCTCGGCCGGCCACGACGAGAACATCATCCTCTCGCCGATCCTGCCGATGACGCTGGAGCTGGCGATCGAATTCATCCGCGACGACGAGCAGGTGGAGGTGACGCCCAAGAACATCCGCCTGCGCAAGAACATCCTCCCCGCCAACCAACGAAAGTGAAATCAAGAAATAAGTGCCGTGTCCCGGGAAGCACCCCATCATCAGCAAATACACGTCCCGCCGGAGCCCGCAGGGACCACTGCCATAAAGTGACCGTGTGGCAAGGGCCTGCTGATACCATAAACCGAAAACACCGTCCTGCCGGTTTCAACCAGCCCGGCTTCCGAGGGGATGGAATGATCATTGCCAATATCCATCAAGACGCGTACATATCTGTCTCACCTCGTCAGAAGTTGCTCTTTAACCGAAACATCAGGAGGAGATCGTATGGAAACCGGCACCGTCAAGTTTTACAATGAAGCGAAGGGTTTTGGATTCATCACGCCCGACAACGGCGGAAAAGATCTCTACGTGCACTCCACCGCCGTACAGAACGGACCGATCAAAGAGGGCGACAAAGTCGAGTTTGAGATCGGCCAGGGTGAAAAAGGTCCTCGCGCTGAAAAAGTCAGCCGTAAATAACGAGGGCGTCAAACCTGACCGTCTCAGATATCCCCGGAAAACACGTTGGGCGGGAGCCGCAAAGCCCCGCCCAAGTGGTTTCATATGAAAATCTCAACCCGTAAAATTCTTTTCACTGTTTTCTTTTTCTCCGGGTTCTGCGCCCTTTTATATCAGGTGATCTGGGTAAGGCTGGCCTATGCCTCCTTCGGCATAATAACCCCCGTGCTGTCCGTCGTCATCTCCGTCTTCATGCTCGGCCTGGCAATCGGCAGCTGGGGCGTAGGCAGGTGGATCAAAGGATGGACGTCGCGCGCCAGGATATCCGCAATATATTTCTACGCCCTGGCCGAGTTCCTCATCGGAGTGAGCGCATTCGCCGTCCCGTGGATGTTCGCGCTCGGAGAACGCCTCCTACTGCCGATGGGCGAAACCGACTCAGGCTACTATCTCCTCGTGTCCGCGCTCGTGATCGCCGCGTCCCTTCTCGGGTGGTGCATACTCATGGGCGCCTCATTCCCGCTGGCGCTCGCCTTTGAGAAGGAGCAGACGAGATCCAGCGAATCGAACTTCAGCTTCCTCTACCTCGCAAATGTCATAGGCGCCATGTGCGGCACCATTCTGACCACCGTCGTTCTGATCGAATGGCTTGGATTCAAAAGCACCCTGATGGTCGCGGCGACGGCGAATTTCCTGATCGCCCTCGTCGCGGTCTGGCTGGGGATCAGGCATCCCTTGCGTTCGCCTGCCGAAATCCCCGACCAACGCAAGTCCACTGCCGCTGCTGCGCAGCCCTCCGCCGGCGGGAGCACGCTCCTGTACGCGGTCCTCTTCACCACAGGCTTCTGCTCCATGGCGCTGGAGGTTGTATGGATCCGCGCCTTCATCCCAATACTGAGGACATCTGTTTATGCATTTGGAGCCATATTGTTCATCTATCTTCTCTCAACCTGGATAGGCTCCTATTTCTATCGAAGGAATCTTGCCGGATCCAAGCTGGCGTCCAACGTTGCGCTCTTGGCCGCGCTGTCCGTGGCGGTCCTCTTGCCCGTGGTCGTGAACGACCCCCGGATCCACAAGGGCGTTCCGTGGATACTGCTCAGCATCGCGCCGTTCTGCACGCTGCTCGGCTATCTCACCCCGCGGATCATCGACGACATGTCCCATGGCGCCCCGGATCTTGTGGGGCGGGCCTATGCAGTCAACCTGTCAGGCTGCATACTCGGCCCCCTCTTCGCCGCATACCTCCTGCTGCCTGCGACGGGCGCCCGGATCTCCATGGTCATCCTCGCCCTGCCGTTCCTCTTCCTGTGGGTCCTGTTCCTGAGGTCATGGTCGGGCAGAAAAACCCTGGCTGCGACGACCGGCATCCTTCTCTGCTGCACGCTGCTGGTTTCAATCCGTTATTCCAAAAGCTACGAGGAGGGGGCAGGCCTTCTGGATCAGAAGGTGCGCCGGGATCACACGGCAACGGTCATCACCGGGACAGAAATAATCGATGAGAACAACTATGCCAAGGCACTCCTCGTGAACGGTGTGAGCATCACAATGGTGACACCCATAACGAAGGTGATGGCGCATCTGCCACTCGGACTCCTGACGAAAAAACCGGAATCCGCACTGGTGATCTGCTTCGGCATGGGGACGACCTTCCGCTCAGCCATGTCGTGGGGGATCGACACCACCGCCATAGAACTCGTGCCCAGCGTGAGGGACGCATTCGGGGATTTCTTCGCCGATGCCGCGGAACTCATGCAGGATCCCCGCGGCCACATCATAGTGGACGACGGCAGGCGCTATCTCATGAGGACGGAAAAGACATTCGACGTGATAACCATAGACCCGCCTCCCCCTGTGGAGACCGCCGGATCGAGCCTTCTGTACTCGACTGAATTCTACGACCTGATGAAGAAACACCTCAAACCGGGCGGAATGGTCCAGCAATGGCACCCCGGCGACCGGGAGGAGTCCTTCCAAGCAGTGGCAAGATCGCTGGTCGAATCCTTCCCCTACGTCGCGGCGTTTTACTCCATGGAGAACTGGGGCACACACTTCATAGCTTCGATGTCACCGATCGTCATCCCGCCGGTCGATGTGTTCATCAGCCGCCTTCCGGAGGGTGCAAGGAAGGACCTCCTCGAGTGGAAGTGGGGGCAAGAGCCGATCGAGACGTACGTGGCGAACATCCTTTTCAGGAGGTTGGACCTCGATGAACTGCTGAATCCTGACAGGGAAATCCTGATAAGCGACGACAGACCGTTCAACGAATATTTCGTGCTGAGGAGATATTTTCCCCGTTAATGCAGCCGGTGGGCAATAAAAAACTCGTCTGTCGCGCCCGCCATTTCGCTCAATATATAAAACTATTCACATTGTACTCGATGAATGATAAAAGTTAATGCGTTGTCGAAGAAAGAGAATAAAATGGAGGTTCCTATGACATCGGCACCCCCCATCATATCTCAAGAGAAAATCGAAGAGCTTAACCGGCGCGTGAACATCCTTAAACTCCGTGATGAAAAAAATTTTTCATACTACGAATACGGAGACGGGCGCGGAAAACCAATATTGTTTTTTCATGGGACAGGCTCCCACATCCACGCAATGCTTCTCCACGCAGCCGCTCTCGAAATGGGATACAGGATCATCGTGCCAGATCGGCCTGGCGTAGGCTTATCCGACTTTCAGAAAGGATGGACGCTTTTGGGAAGCGTAGGCAACTACGTGGAACTTCTCGACACTCTGAAGGTGGAAAAGTGCATAGCCATGGGCATTTCCGGCGGCGGCCCATCTCTTATGGCGTGCGCATATGCCATTCCGGAGAGAATCGAGATGGTTGTAGATCTGGCGTGCGCAATGCCGCTTTATCGCGACAGGGAATCCCTCAGGAGCCTGGGAACAATGGACAGATTCTATGCAAAGATCGGCAGCAAATTACCCCTCGCGTTATTTAAGATTCCATTCTCCCTGCTTGGATTGCTGCAAACGGTGATGAAAAGCCCAAAATCTTTCGTAAAGATGATGTCTTCCAGCATGTGCGCGTCGGACGCCCGGTTGTTTGCGAATCCGAATCTGCAATATCTTTTCATGCGCGATTTTCAGGAACTCTTCAGACACGGTTCAAAAGGGCCCGCGTATGATGCGCAGCTTGTGTACAAGGATTGGGGATTCGATCTTGCGGACATAAAGACCAGGATCGAGATATTTCACGGGACCGAAGACAAGTGGGTGCCGATAAAATTCAGCGAGCATCTGGAGAAAAAAGCTCCGCTTGCAACTCTGCACCCTGTTCAAAACCAAGGACATTTCTATCATCTCGTTTACGCGCACGAATTATTGCAAAAAATATCACGCCTGAGCGCCTGATTGAATCAGAACAGAGGGTGTCACTTCATTCCAACCCTCGAAGCGGCGACGTAATTGTTTTTAATTATTTATTCGATTATCGTATAAACACGACACGAGGAGGTTGCGATGATGAAGAGGATGAAGATCGATAAGGCGTTCACGCTGATCGAACCAGGCCCGGTCGTCCTCATTACGACGCATGATGGAAAGAAAGATAACATCATGACCATCTCCTGGACCATGGTCGTGGACTTCACGCCGGTGTTCGCCATGACCACAGGTCCCTGGAATCACTCGTACGCCGCCCTGAAAAAATATCGGGAATGCGTGATCGCGATTCCCACGGCGGACCTCATCGATAAGGTCGTAGGCGTGGGGATATGCTCCGGTTCCGATACAAATAAATTTGAAAAATTTGGATTTACTCCAATCAGAGGAAATCATGTAAACGCGCCTCTGATCAAGGAGTGTCTGGCGAATATTGAATGTAGAGTCGTCGACATCGTCAAAAAACACAATATCGTCGTTCTCGATGGCGTCGCTGCTCACTTCGATAGTTCTCGAAAAGAGAAGCGAACGATCCACGCGACAGGCGACGGCACCTTCATGGTGGATGGACGCAGATTGAATCGAAGGAAGATGATGAAGGCGAAGTTCCCGGATCTTATTTGAAAACAAAAGCCCCTGTTTTCAAATGATAACTCGTACACAGGGGAGGGAAGACGCATGGACGGCAGGCAAACACCCGTCAAGCGGCAACCGTCAACGATTCAAAGGGATAGTCAACGACAGGTAAAAGAGCTATGGTGGGTTCGGCAGCATGCGTTTCACCTCCCCGGGAGGGCGTCATGACCAGAACATATACGATCGCCGCTGTTATCCTTTGCACAGTCTTTCTGGCCGCCGGTCTTGCACAGGCGGAAGAACCGGCCAAAAACGTCGAACCATACGTGGCGACCTTTCCGTACACGCCGCCGCCGGAGAAGGCGCCTAACTCCCAGGGCATCACCGTCGCCGTGGCGAAGACAGCCTTCTTCCCATGCGAAGTGTCTGATGAACTATGGTTGAATGAGCTGAAGATAACCGGCAAGATCGATGGTTCGACAGACAAGATGTTTTGGTTCGCCTTTCCGCAATTCTACAATCTCGCGGGCAAGCTAAGAAAGGACATCGCCGAACTCCTTTTCGCCAAGGGATTCAGAGTTCGCGGCCCCTACGCTTCCTATGAAGAGATCCCCCCCACCGATAGGAATGCCGTCAACTTCTACTTTATACCAAAAATGGCATTGACGTTTACGTTACATGACAAGACGAAACGAGGGTATAGCAACACGGATATCGAGGTGAACGGGACAATCACGTTGGAAGTGCAGGACATGGCAACACGCGAGCCGCTGTGGACGATAAACGTCCCTCTGGAGAGGATTGTATTCACCTCTCGAATTCAAATGCCGTATCACGTCGATGACAAGTTTAACTCCATAATGAACGAAGTGGTGAAAGGCATCGATCAACAGTACCCGACCCTCATGAACAGCGTCTCGGGCCACCTTGATCCGCAGGAGATAAGAGCGCTCAAGAAGAGCGGCAAGGGGAAGACCGGGTATTGAACGAGACCGTACTCCGCCGTTCAGAACCGTATTGCAACGATTATATCGGGTTTGCTCCGTTACGGGTGGTTCGGATTCCGGGTTCTGCCCCGCACAACGCCCTCATGGAGAAGGGATCGGGTTGGACTCGGCAACCATGGCGGCCTTCGAGTAGTAACCCTCCGGCACCGTCTCCGTGGTCGCACCAAGATAGGATTGGCACAGCGTATCCTCGGCGGAACTTCCAGACACAGCCTTGACGATCATCATGGAATTAAAGCTCATGGTAGTCGCCGTGCCGGGATCGGGTATGCTGCCATCAGGATCCCCGCCCGGGGTGACAATCTTAGAGACCGGCACGTTGATATCGGGGGATCCCGGGTCTCCGCCGGGCGTGATGATAGCAATGAGCGTTTCATTTTTCACATTACAGCTGACCGAGGAATCGCCGTCCATGACGGTCTCCAGCCGGCTTGAAATGCCGTGCATGTAGGTCTCGTTCCCCGCCTTGAACGATTCCATAAATTGGTGCCGCCCGAGCGGACGCGTCGTGCTCCCCGTGTCCAAGGAGGCGGATGCCGTGGCCTGGTCTCCCGCGGCAAACGAAAAAGCGATTTGAGGCCAGCAGACGCTCGATGCGTTTGCGACGCCATAGGCCCGGACGACCTGAGCGTAATATCTCGCCGCACAGATATCGTCACCGTGGGAACAGAATTCGTCGTTGGCGGGATCCGCCTTGAAAACGGCGAAGGTCTGCAATCCGGACACGCTCGTGCCCTGTATCATTGTTATGATCTGGGCCGAGGCGCTAGCCGAGCTGAAATTCTCGAACGGCGCGCTCCAGGTGAACGCCGCCCCCTGCGTCGGAGAGCCCACGGCATCGAGCGTCCAGCCGGCGGGCATGCTGTCGAACCCTTCCGTGGAGCCGCACGCGGTATAGGCCTCAGCGGACGTCCACACCCCGTATCCCGTCTTCAGGTTCGATCCGCTGTCTTCCGACATCACGAGGTGAAGATAGATGGAGGCGTTCGTGAGTTCAGCAGGGCAGGATTTGCTCGCGTCCACCTCCTTCGTGATGACGTTCCTCACGTCCTGGCAGTTGACCGACCACTTCGTGGAGTAGTTCGTCCTGTCCTCCGCCCCGGTGCCCGAAACGCCCGAGGCGTTCGAGACGACGGCGGTGTTCGTGGACGGATCGTAGGTGATCTTGCCACTGCCGTTCGCGGTCAGGGCAGAGGTGTCCCGCGTGGAGCCGACCACGTTCGCGTCCTCATATTGCAGCGTGACGACGTCGTCGTTCCCCTTGTCGAGATAGCAGACCGTCGCCTGCCCTTCCGGTATTCCCATGACGAAGAAGCTCGCCGTCGAGGAGTCGTAGGCAGCCGTGACCTTCGTGAGATTGCCCGAGGCATCCGTGGAGTCACACGCCACCGTCCAGCTGGAGGGGTCGATCGCCTTGCCCCCTTGAACCTTCGCGATCTGCGCCGAAGCGGATTCCTCGATCGTCAAGGTCATGGTGTACGTGGCCCCCGAACCGGAGCTGCACGAAACGGCGCACGCCATCGCAAAGACCAAGGTCACCAATAACCATCGTGTCATGCTCGGCATAGGCCCCCCTTGAAGAATGGTATTGTATCATTTTGAACATATGGGGCAAAAAAGCAAGGCCGACCAGCCGGCGCCCCTCCGTCAACCGATTGTATCCGCACGCAAAGGCGGGTAATCGGAAGGCATCGAACCTATCTGTCGCAGATACCTTTGAACTGACGATGCCGTTCCGACCGGGGTTTCCCAGGTGGGCCAATAAAAAATTTAAGCGGGACGCGATCTCGCGGTGTCCGAAAACTGGAAACCCCCGCCAGAATTGAATTCTAGCAGGGGTTCTACCAGTTGTCCGTTGGGGTGCTTTAGCGGATAATTTGCGAATCTGCTCGATGCCAACCGAGCGTTCGGTCACTCCCAATAGTAGTCGCTCCACGTTCCGCTCATTCCGCTGCACACCGTTTCTGCAGTGCTCTGAGTGAAGATTGGACTGTAAAGAACGACGACCGTTTCGTTGTCCGTGCCTGGTAACAAGGTGCACGTACCAACCGAGCTGCCAAACGGGCATATCAACCCACTATAGGTTCCCGAAGCGCCGTCGCACATGTTTCGAACATCAGCTTCGGTATTTGCTGAACCATTGTAATTTTGGCAAGTGCCCTGCGCGGATCTCGTATCGCAGCTTCCAGCAAAATCAATACTGCCGCCATCTTCCTCGACATCTCCATTTTCATCGACGTATTCCGTATTGGTGGCAGCTGCGGCTTCGCTTGCGCCGACACATGAGGCCTGTTGTGCAACGGTACCACCCGTGGCTTGACAGGCCGTGCAATCACCCTCGTCCGTAAACGCAGTATAAACTGTCGTGACCATATCCCAGCTAGTATTTGCGTCGATTCCATTAAGCGATAGGGCGATTCCCTCGGCTATGGCCCCCGTGCAGCCCGCAGCAGCCAGCACCAACATGGCACCGCCCGTCGCCACCGCGGAGCCGATGGATGCTCCGCACACGCCCATACGCACCACGGTCCAGCTCACCTTGGCAACGCTGCCCCAATTGACGCTGCTAAACCCCGGAAAAGCTTTATTGCTCATTCCTAGAGAAATGCTCAAGTCCTGTGCATAGTCGCCAATCTCGCTGATATCGACACCGGTGAGGGTTTCCGTGCTTCCATCTGAGTAGACTATTGCCATGTCGACGGTGGTCGCCGTCCAGTTCGTGAATGTAATCGTATTGTTGCCGAACAGGACCATGGAAGGATAGCCCGCCAGTTGACCTGCGACGCTGCCATCCCCTACCACGACCACGAACATCGTACCATCCGCAAGCTTCTGGATTACAAACTCCTGATCAGTTGTATTGTCGTTCTTAAAAAAAGCTGTGATTGAGTTGCCTGACCCATCGGTTATGACCGACCCTATTGAAGTGGACCCGTCCGTCGTGATGCCGGAGCCGAAGAGTTTATACTGGGATGTCGGCGTCCCTCCTCCCCCTCCCCCGCAACCGACAAACAAGGGAGATGCGACGAGCAGGAACGAGAGCGAGAATGCCAGGGTCTTTTTCATCATTGCCTCCATGGGAGAATCCACACAGGGTTACTCATTGATGTCGAGCATGGCCAACGTAATCACGCAAGCTCATTGATATCGCACACTACCGCGCGACCGCCAAAAAGGCAACCCCATCCCCCCGTCGACCCCACCGTCCTCCGATAATACTCTCCGCCGCTACAAAGGATTCGCTACCTCTCGGGCAGCGTCCTGAGCGATGGTGAGTGACCCCGAGCATGTCGAGGGGGAGTCGAACCAGAGTCGAAGGATTTGGGCTTCAGAAGGGTCTGGACCACCTCTTTTAAGACACGACTTTACGAGAGAATTCCCGTCAGAGCGTAATTTCCAAGGTCGCAGACGAACCCGTCAGACGGAGCAAACAATTGATACTGCAAGATATTGAAATAGTTTCGCTTTGCCTGCAAGTCTTCTCGATACGTCCGCAATATTTTCGGGTCTTTCCTGCTTACTGCTTCGGGTGGCGTCGTTATGCAGGGTTTCTGGACCCTTCCCGAAAGTCGCATTAAGGCGCGTTTACGAGACGAGCGTATGAGGAGATCAAAAGGCCGATTGGCGTCGCGGCTTGAAGGCTGACGCGAGGAAGACATTCAAGCTGCATGACGCTAACGGCCTTTTGACGACGAGTAGCGAGCGACGTGCGCCAGCGACCGAGGGAAGGGGCCGGAAACCCTGCTACAGGACCCGAAGCCCCCACTCGAAGCATTTCACATGGCAGGCAATTTTGCCGCAGCGGAAAAACTTGGGGTGGCTAGTGGGATTTGAACCCACGACCCCCTGAGCCACAGTCAGGTGTGCTGCCGCTGCACCATAGCCACCATCTGCTGCTGCGGCAAAATTGCCTGTCATATTCAATTTTCAAGTTTTCAACCGTACTTACAATGACTAGTGGGATTTGCTCCCTTCGTAACCGTTCCGCAAACAACAGCTTAACGACGTTTGCGGAACACTCAGGGAAGCCGCCGCTGTAATCGCTCCGTTTACATAAAACGTAACCGGAGCTCAACATCGGCGTCACCCACGACCCTCCCAGGCCACAGGGAAGGGCCGCACTAATTAGCCAATCCCCCTGTCTTTGTCCATGTTTTCTTTGGAACGAATCACACACAAAATCAAGTGCTTGACACACACACCAAATCCAAATAAAGGGCGAACATAAACTTTCCAAAGGGGGAAAAATGAAGAAAATCCTTATCCTGGCAATAACCGCTGCGATCGTGTGCATCTCCAGCCTAGCACAGGCCGGCGGGCCGGACTTCCCGGAGAAGGGCTGGCACAAGGGCCCGTACATCGCCGTCCACGGCGGGTTCATGCAGGCCACAAACGACACCAACCTCGTCACCAACCTCAAGTTCGACGGGAGCATCATCCCGGCGGTCGGACTCACCTTCGGCTGGGACGTCGCCGACTGGATAGGACCCATGCTCCAGATGACCTACGGTTTTGCGACAGATACGGTCGGAGACAACAACACGCCCGACACCCCGGTGGAGAGCGCCCGCGAGCACGCCCTCAATTTCTCGCTGTTCTGCAGGGCCACCCTCCCCTACTTCACCAAGGCAAGCTGGCAGCCTGACTCGGTCAAGTTCATCCCATACGTGAAGCTGGGCGGCACGGGTCACGCGACCTACGTCAACGCGCCCAGCAACGGCAACAAGGTCGGCGCATGGGGTGGCGGCCTCGGCGTGGGCGCCGGCATGGAGTTCTTCGTATGGAAGGGGTTATTCTTCGCCATCGACTTCACCGAGAACATCATCTTCCAGCAGGCCTATACCAGGACCGTCAACGGCGTGCCCAACACCGAGGTCACCAGCGGCGGAACGAAGTTCCAGGCCAACGTGCTCGGCCTCGTCGGCTGGCACTTCTAGGTTGATCCGTAACGAAAAAAAAGCCCCGGCTCGATGCCGGGGCTTTTTTTGATCGTTCAGTTCTAGGCAATCTCTGCGATATCCTTGATCAGCGTAAAATTCTGCAGCTCGAACTCATCATCCGAAAGACACTCAGGTCCGTCGCACTCAACCTCCCTGTAGTTCATCAAGAACCCGGCCGCGCTGTTGTACCAGCCTATCGCCTCTTTGAGTTTACCCCTGATGATCTTCGGCGCCAGATCGCTGTTGATCTCATAGAAATAAGAAGGTTCGCTCCACCGATCCTTGTTTTTGACATTCGTGATCCCGCACAGGTCCTCCAGCACCATCCTGAGCTCTTCGATGAGTTGGTACCCAAGCCCCCTGCCGGTGACCTTCTCGCGGGTGTGCATGAAGACCCGGTAGCTGTAGTCCGCGCTCATGCCGTAATCGTAGTAGTTGGTGAGGATGCCCCTCCTCGTGACGTGCGGCTTAACGTAGTCCATCCAGTAACCGGCGTCGGAGAACTCCAGCTCCCGGCCCCACGTGTCGGAGTGGGCCTGGCTCCAGCCGGGCACGCTCGTTTCAGTCACGGCGTCCTCGTAGCCGGTGACGACTATGTCGTTGATCGTGCCCAGCCTGTTGTAGAGTTTGAAGAAGTGTTTCACAACCTCCTCTTGTCTCTCCGCAATGAGGCCGGATTCGACGAACGCCTTGGCGGCGAGCGCTTCGATCACACAGCTGAAAGGCCCCTTCGGCAGGAATGCGGACTTGCTGGTGAGGTCTCCCACGTCGAGCACTCCGTCGCCGTTTGAATCGAGATCAATGAGGTCCTTCTGGCAGCCGACCTCCATGGAGATATCGCCCGACTGATAGACAACCCCCTTGAGATCGATCTCAAGTTTCTGATCGACTATCTTGTTTACGCAAACCGATTCGTCCACAAGGCCTCCGGGCGCAGATGCGCCCTCTTTTGTTCTCCTAACCGGTTTTCGGTGAATGGAAAAATAAGTTGCGCGAAAAATGTTCCTTCGGGGCCAGGATCTCAGCCGACGTTCATATATTCCCTGACTCTAAATAACACCCCGAGATCATTAGCTTTTTTGCGGCAGGCCTCGACGTCGAGGCCGGGCAGAGCGACCACGGTGACCGCGACCTCGGGTATGTGCTTCTTGGCTTCCTTCACGAACTCGATCATCGCTTCGTAGGCAGCGGCGCCGAACCTCGACGGACAGATTGATTCGTGCGTTGTTCCGTTCGGCGCGTTCATGGAGATCGATACGGAGTCTATCAAGCCCGCGAGCTCCGGCAGGACGTTGCGGCCGTACACGAGGTTCGCCAACCCGTCGGTGTTGAGCCTGACCTTCTTCGCGCCGCGCTCCTTCATCCTGCGCGCGATGACCTTCAGCATCTCGATCCTGAGGGTCGGCTCGCCGTACCCGCAGAAAACGACCTCGTCGAACCGCTCGGGCTGGCCCACGGCCTGAAATATCTGCTCCACGTCCGGCTCGTTATCGAGCTTGAGGTAATAGCCTTTGACCTCGAAATCGGTGAACTTGGGGCAGAAGCTGCAGGCCATGTTGCAGCGGTTCGTTATGTTGAGATACAGCGAGTTGCGTATCCTGTAGGCGATCCTCGGCTCCATCTCCGCGCCGGGCAGCCCGAACAGCCGCCTGGCGTTGAGCGTGGTCACCCTGGCCACGTCCTCCGGAGCCACACCCTTGATGCGCGCGATCTCGTCGGCAACCTCCACGACGTACGCCGGTTCGTTGCGCTTTCCCCTGTGCGGAACCGGAGCGAGATACGGGCAATCGGTCTCGATCAGGATCTTCTCCAGCGGGATGCCCGCGACCACCTCTTTGAGCACCTTCGCCTTCGGGAACGTGACCACGCCCGGCACGGAGATGAGAAATCCCTTCTCCACCGCGCGTCTTGCGAAAGGAAGATCGCCCGAGAAACAGTGGAATACGCCCCCACTCGCGGGGACGCCCGTCTTCTCTATCACCTTCCACGTCTCCTCGTGCGCTTCGCGATCGTGAATCATCGCCGGCTTGTCGAGCCGGACCGCCAGCTCCATGAGCTGGCCGAAGCGATGCGCCTGCATCGCGGGATCGGAGTGCAATCGGAACATATCGAGGCCGATCTCGCCTATGCCCACGCACTTCTCGTCGGCCGCCAGCTCCTCCAGATCGCCGAGCCACGAATCCTGCATGCTATCTGCGTCGTGCGGATGCACGCCCACCGTGAAAAACAGTCTGGGGTCGGTGCGCGCGAGCGAGAGCGCGGCGCGGTTGCCGTCGAGGCCTGCGCCCGAGCCGATGAGCACTATGTGCGCGAGCCCCGCGTCCCATGCCCTGGAGAGCACCTCGTCCCTGTCTTCGTTGAATTCCGGGAATGTGAGGTGGGCGTGTGTGTCTACGTACTCCCTCTTCATCTCGAGACCTCTGTGACCTCTTCGGGCTGCGCCATGCCGGCGGCCCCTTCCGCTATGACCGGATTCTCCCTGTCAAAGGCATCGAGCATCTTCGCGAAGGTCTTGACGTAGAGATCCTCGCCGCAGGCCTGTGCGAAGGACAGCGCCTCGGCCAGGAAGCCGCGGCACTCCTCAAGGCCGGCGTTGCGGCGTATGAGCATCTCCACGAGCGCGAGATCGACGTTCTTGGCCGAGACGAACCCCTTGAACTTATCGCCCATGGATTGCACGAGGAACGAAATGGCCTTCTTCCTGTCGCCCTTCTTCAGGTGCGCGAGCCCCATGGTCGTGTACGCCTGATGGGCGAAGACGGGATTCTCGGGGATGAGGTCCAGCACCTTCTTCGACTTCCTGATCGCCTGATCGTACTCGGCGAACTGCTCGATGAGCAACCTCGCGGAGATGATCTTGAGCGCCGGATCCCTGGGCAGGAGCTTCTCGGCGCGCTCGTAGTGCTTCCACGCGGTCTTGTACTCTCCCTGCACCTTGAAGAGCACCCCCATGACGGAGTGATAGAGGGCGATCGCCGCATCGTCGTCCGTGCGGCCCATCGACGCGGCGAGCAGCTTCTCCGCGTCCGAGTACTGCTTCGCCGCGATCAGCTCGAAGGCGCGGTAGCAGATGTCGGAGGGATTGATCTGCGACGGCTCTTTCTTGTTGGGATCTATCATTGAGCACCTCTCTTGAGTTTCAGCACCTCTATCATCTCCCCGTGTATCTTCCCGTTGGAGGCCAGTATCTCTTTGCCGTACAGATCGAACGGAGAGCCGTCGAAGGATGTGACCGCGCCGCCCGCCTCCCTTATGATGCAGGCGCCGGCCGCCATGTCCCACGGTTTCAGAAACATCTCCCAGAAGCCGTCCGCGCGACCGCACGCCGTCCACGCCTGATCGATGGACGCGGAGCCGGGCCTGCGGACCGCGCGCGCCCTCCTAGCGAATTTCGCGAAGTTCTCCAGGTTGGTGAGACCGTCGTCCCTGTGCACGCTGTACGCAAAGCCCGTGGCCACCAGAGACTTCTCCAACGCGGGGGTCTTGGAGACCGAGATGCGCTTGTTGTTGAGGAAAGCGCCCATCCCCTTCTCGGCCGAAAAAAGCTCATCGCGGTTCGGATCGTATATCACTCCCAGCGCCAGCTCGCCCTCGATCTCGGCCGCGATCGCGACGCAGAAAAAAGGAAAACCGTGGGAGTAATTGACCGTGCCGTCGAGCGGGTCCACTATCCAGCGGCGCGACGCGCCTCCCTTCGGGCGCTGGCTCTCCTCGGCGAGTATGTCGTCGCCGGGGAAACTCTTCCTTAGCTCTGCGACGATGTGCTCCTCGCACTTTTTGTCCACGTCGGTCACGATGTCCCAGGCGTCTTTGTATTCGATCACGCGCTCGCCGCCAAAGTGATCGAGCTGCATGCGGCCTGCGGCGCGGGCGATCTCCGAGATTCTGTCGAGCGTTGAAAGCATAGGATTCCTTAGAATTTACAAGAGGATAGCACGCCGCACGCTGGAAGGTCAATGGTTCTTGTGGCTGCCGGGGCGTCAGAGGGCGCGTGCGACGGTGAGCGCGTCCACGCTCCGGGCGCCGGCCGCAGCAAGCGCCCGCGCGCATTCGTTGAGCGTGGCGCCGGTGGTCATCACGTCGTCAAGTATGAGCACCGAGCGATCATGCACTATCTCCCTCGCGCGGCCCGTCGCAGCGAAAACTCCCCGCACGTTTTCCATCCTCTGCATGCGCGAAAGCCCGACCTGCCTCCTCACGGCCCTAACGCGCCCGATGAGGCATGAGCTGAACTCAACATCAGATTCCCCGGCGAGGGAGCGCGCGAGCAGCGCCGCGGCGTTGACGCCCCTCCTTATCACCCTCATCCCCTGCATCGGGACCGCGGTGATGACATCGTATCCCGCCATCCCGCCAAGCTCGCGGGCGAGCGCATCGACAAAAAAGCGAAGCGCGTGGATGTTCCCTTCGTATTTGAACGACCAGAGCGCGCGGCGCACAGGGTCCTCGTGCGCAAAGCAGGAGCGCGCGCGGCCGAGCCACACACGCCACGGGAGATCGAGAAAAGCATCGCCCGGGATGCGGGCAATCCTCGGCTCGCAGTCGCCGCACGGCTCATCGCTCTTCTCTGCGAGCGCGCCGCACAGCGGACATCGCGGCGGGAAGACTAGATCGACCAGCGCGCATGTTAGGCCCTTCACGCATTCGAGGAGCATGTGCGATTGCTCTCACAAGTCTGATGAGATTTACGAGAGAAAAATCTGCGGATGCGCACGATTCCCGCATTCGGAACAGGCATGCGAAATCCGGAACACTAAAGACGCTGAAGCATCTCTTCTAGATCATCAGCCGCGGCATGTTTGCCATCGAGGCCGCCCTCATCGTCGGCATGAGCGGCGGGGCTCCAGAGACCCTGGCGATCTCGGATGTGATAAACGTCGTTGCGCCCTGTATCACGCCCTGGGCACAGGGATTGTTTGTCCTCACGCCTCCGACCGCCGCGAGCTGACCTTTGAGCATTTCGATCGCAGCCGCACGATCGCCCCTCTGCTCAAAGTAGGCGGCGCTCAACGCGTAGCTATCAAACGCCTTGTCGTTCCTCCCATCCTCTAGGAAAGAGGCGGCCTCCTCACTTTCCTCCTCCACGGTCAAATTCGGTTTCTCATGGAGAGCGAACTCAGCCAGAGTCCTTCGGACCAGTGACGGCGAAAATCCTGCGTAGATCGCAAACCTCTGCAGGTCATCGATCAACTCAGGTGAGCCAAAGACCAAGCTGGAGGAAAGGAAAAGCGCACTTGCCTTTTTCATCGCGTGAGAATGCATTTCACTTTCGATACTCCAGTCGCTTATGCTCCTGAGAACGTCCGACAGATAAGTCAGGCCCAAAAGATACGGAGAGACGTCAAGCGCCATGCCATATTGCGCAACCTGCCTCCATGTGTCCGGGAGGACCTCTCCCATCTCGTAGGCCTTGATCATATCGGGATGCAGGTTGATCCTCGCCGCCATCGCTTCCTTGTCGCCCCCGAACTCGCGCCGCTCAACCCAGCTCAGGGCCTTGGCGAACGCATAAGGCCTGAAACTCCATTGTATTAAGTCCCTCTGGCTCACGTCCGGCGCCAGACCATGATGAGAATAAAGACGCTGAACTTTACGCGCCTGATAAGAGGTATGTGCAAAGCGGAAGGCCGCCTGCGGAGGCATCTTCCTTAAATTCAATGTCAGAAACTTGCCGAGGTCGGCCACCTCGTGAAGCCTTGCGCCGTTATTTTCGACAATCTCAAACAGCGGCTCAATCGCCTCTTCCGTCAAAGGAACATCGCCTTTGAGACCCTCGGATATCTCAGGCCGTGTCTCGATCAAGTCTTCCACCGCGTTCCCGGTATAATTCAATGCAAAATCCGATCCCATAGCCCCTCCGTTTCACTCGTGTTAGTAGCGCCTCATTGCAATCCCGGCCATCAAAGCGCCGGAAGAGAAGACCATAGGCTCCCAGTGCGGCACGGCCCTGATAGGCCTGTGTTCCACCGCAACCACTCGTCTGTGCGCCAGCGCCGCGTCCGCAAAAGAGAACCAGGAGTTATCGCCCGTACGGGGATTTGCTCCCGAGACGTTGTCGAAGTGAGGCTCCCTGGCAAGCCCTTTCCTGCCTTCGCTGATCCTGTTTCTGAACTCGCCTCTGACATCCCTGAGACTGTGCGGTATGTGCCCCTTCGACGCCTCATGAGCCTTGTCGAAGAAATCGGATCGCATCCACCTCATGAGCTCATGGACCGGGAGGCTCTCCTTCCCCAACCTCTTGTGGGCCGTCGTCATAGCTTCACCGCCGGCGCAGTACAGTTGCATAGCGCCGCACCAGTCTTTGTCCATCGCAAGGCGACGCGCCCCGACCGCCAGCGTGATCGCCGCCCTGTAGGGGTGGCCCTTTTTTATCGTCGCGTTGGCTCCCTCCAGGGCTGTCATATATATGTCGGCGCCCGACGGAATCTTTGAAGCCGCGGTCGCAATCGCGGTCTCCAGCTCGATCCCCGCAAGGATGCCCAGGTAAGCGAATGTTACCGCATTTCCCAAGTCCAGCCTCTCCTTCGGTTGATATTCCCCGCCCAACCTGTCGGCGATCTGCCCAGCCATCTCCTCAGCGGCAAGGGGCGCGCCGTCGAGATCGAGCTCCGCCCTCCTTCGTTCTATCAACCCCTTCATCGAAGGCGCGTACCGGTTGAGCAACTCCTCCGCAGGGGCGCCGCCGCGCCGAAGACGCGCGATCATGTGCTGCATATGGTAGAAGGAGAGCCTGGATTCGAGCGGGATCTGTTTGCCGAGCATGAGCACCATCCTGCCCATCTCCGCCAGATTCTGCAGCTGCGCATCATCGATGAATAGAGGATCGTCGGCCGCCATCGCATCGGAAAAGACCCTGCCGAATATCCGCTCGATCGCCTCGGGCTTGTATCTGCCGTCGGCGTCCTTGAACGCAGGATCTGAGAGGATATCGTCGACCCAGTACGGTTTTTCCTCTCCGTTCAGCTCACGGCGCAGCGAATCCACCGTTCCATCCAGGCCGACCTCGATAAGCCTCTCCACTCCTCCCGGGATCGACTCCGCCTCCTTCATCGCATTCTCATAGAACTCTAGTTTCCTCAAGTCGATGCGTCTATTGAACTCCGGGTCGCCGTTCTTGTAGTTGTCGAGCAGCATGCCGGCGTTTATCTCCATCGTCACCGCGTCCTCGATCATCCCGCTGTTCCGCTGGAGGGTGGCGATCATCGTCATCACCGCGGCATCCTTCTCCGGGTCCCCGCCGAACCAGCGAAGCGCCTTCTCCGAGTCCTCGAGCATATGAGCGACCACTGCCGGATAATAGGATGCGCAGTCCGAAAAGATCTCATAGACCACGTCCTCCTCGAAACCGGCCTTGAGCGACATCATCATGAAGTCCACGAGCCCGGAGAAATTCACGTCCGGCGCGCCTCTTCCAACCGGCTTCTCGAACCGGGGCGCGTCTTCGCCGAGCAGAAAAGCGGCCGATTGAACCATGATCCTCATCCGGAAGAACTCGGGGATCAGGGCCGCCTCGAAGCGCCGCGCATCCTCAAAACCTCGAAGCGACGAATAAATCCAGGCGTAGGAAAACCTCTCGGGGTCAAGAGAGACCCCCGAGGCTATCGCATAGACTTCGTCGCGCCCTTTGGGCAGCGCCGACCCCTCTGCATAGCGAATGAGGAGTCCCGGCTCGACCCCCGTATCCTCCGCCATGGCGCCGACGTTGCCGCCGAACCTCATCTCCAGGATCTCGGAGATGATTTTCGCGAATTCGTCGGGCTGCATGCGCATGTCCAACAGATCGCGAAGATCCGGCAGGTGCGGCTGGAACAATGACGATTCTCGGAACATGGAAGCGATACCCACGGGCGACACGGATCTGATCTGCTTCCGCACATCCTGGAGGTAATCCATTCCGGGCTCGCCGAGGATGAAGGGGTCCCATGCGCCGTCCTCAAAGACCGGCTCCTGAGACTGCCCTACGGGCGAACCGTCCGAGTCCAGGATCCCTACCTCGACTGCAGGGCCTTCGCGCCCTTCAACGCGCAATGGGATCTCGTCAAAAACCTGGGCGGGGTTGTGCACGCGATAGATGTCGTACATAGGGCCTCCAAGTCTCGGTCGTAAGTCCGGTCGGGTATTTCGGCCGGGCCGCAAAAATGTTGTCTGAAAAATTCGTTCAGTCGTTGATGCCTTTAAAGACCACCCTGGGCGCGTCAAACCAGAGTTTCTCCAGCTGGTAGTGCTCCCTGTCGGCTTGATAGAAGATGTGGGTGACCACGTCGCCGTAGTCGATGAGCGCCCAGTGGCCGGAGCGGATCCCCTCCTCGCCGATCGGCTTGCGGCCAGCGTCCCGGAGCTCCCCCTCGATGGCCTCAGCGATCGCCTGGACCTGACGGTCCGACTTCCCGCTGCAGACCACAAAAAAATCGGTGAAGCTCGTGAGTTTCCTGAGGTCCAGGACCGCGATGTCCACCGCTTTGTGATCGCTTGCGATCTTCGCGATCCTGCGCGCCAGAGTGCGCGTGATCATCTATTCCTCCTTTGACGCCCTCTTTCTCAACTCATCGCTCACCGCGAGCAAAAGTTCGCGGAGCCCCTCATGGGTCGGCGCGGAGATCGCAACGACCCTGGATGCGCCCAGCCGACGCACGTCTCTCTCGGCCGCGGCCATCTTCTCGCGCGCCTCGGGGATATCCATCTTGGTGAGCACCACTATCTCCGGCCTGTCGAGGAGGGCCTTGTCATACGAGCCCAGCTCATCCCTGATCGTCGAGTAGCTCTCAGCCGCATCCTCATGCGAAGGGTCTATCGGGTCTATGAGGTGGAGGATGATCCTGGTCCTCTCGATGTGCTTCAAGAACTGTATGCCCATGCCCGCGCCGTCGTGCGCGCCCTCGATGAGACCGGGTATGTCCGCGATCACGAAACTCGCCCCGTCCTTCGCCTTGGCCATACCAAGGCACGGAGTCTTCGTGGTGAAGGGGTACGCCGCGATCTTGGGACGCGCGTTGGAGACCGCGGATATCAGCGTGGACTTGCCCGCGTTCGGGAGCCCGACGAGCCCCACATCCGCGAGGAGTTTGAGCTCGAGCCTCAGCTTGCGTTTCACACCCTCTTTTCCGGGCGTGCACTCCCTCGGCGCCTGGTGGGTGGAGGTGGTGAAGTGCATATTGCCGAGCCCTCCCTTGCCGCCCGCCGCAGCTATCCACTCGACGCCCGGTTTGTCCAGGTCGGCCAGAAAATCGCCCGTGTCCGCATCGTAGACCTCGGTGCCGGCAGGAAGGCGGACGAGACAGGATTCCCCCGCAGCGCCGTACATCTGTTTTCCTTTTCCGTGCCCTCCGCGGCGGGCCTTGAAATGCCTCTTGTACCTCACGTCCATGAGCGTGGTGAGGCCGCCGTCCGCGCGAAACACGACGCTGCCGCCGTCGCCGCCGTCGCCGCCGTCGGGCCCGCCCCTCGGGACGTACTTTTCCCTCCGGAAGCTGGCGCATCCGTCGCCGCCGTCCCCCGCGGTGACCTCTATGATTGCCTCATCGATAAATTTCATAAGATCGAAAAAAAACCCTCCGCATGGCAGAGGGTCTTTATCAAGAGAAAGGCCCGCAGCAACTACCTGGCTGCAGGGACGACGTTCGCGAACTTTCTGTCGTCGCGGCCGTTGGTGAAGTTGAGGATGCCGTCCGCCGTAGCGAAAAGCGTGTAGTCCTTGCCGATGCCCACGTTCTTGCCGGGATGGATCCTGGTGCCGCACTGCCTGATGATGATGTTGCCGGACTTGACGAACTCGCCGCCGAAACGCTTCACCCCGCGCCGCTGCGCATTGCTGTCGCGCCCGTTCTTCGCCGATCCGGCTGATTTTTTGTGTGCCATGACAGACTCCGGCTATGCGTTTATCTTCGTGACCTTGAGCTCAGTGTACTGCTGGCGATGGCCTAACTTCTTCTCGTAGCCCTTGCGCCGCTTCTTCTTGTAGACGAGGATCTTGCGATCCTTGGCCTGGCGCACGACCTCCGCCTCGACCGTGGCGCCGTCGAGCGTGGGCTTCCCTATCTTCGGCTGGCCGTTGCCGCCGATGAAGAGGACCTGGTCGAGAATGATCGCGGCACCGGCATCGCCCGCGAGTTTCTCCACCTTGAAGCTCTCGCCCTCGGTTATCTTGTATTGCTTGCCGCCTGTTTTGATGACTGCGTACACGGGAAACTCCCTTATTAATCAATCGATTCGCCCAAGAAAGCGGGACTGTCTAGCCCGGAATCCCCTTTCAAGTCAAGGTTTTTTAATGAAAGTGAGCAACATCCTCGCCCTTATGCCGAGAATAAGGATAGGAGACACATTGAAAACCCTGATATTTCTAGCCTGTATATGCCTCATCCTGTGCTGCCGCGCTGCGTGGGCAAAGGAAAAGGCCCCTGAGGAGCCAAAGCCTGTCCTGGTGACCAGCGTGGAGCAGATCGTGCGGGGCACGACCTTTCAGGATCAGCATGTGAAGAACATCAGCTTCACGATCAAACCTACCAGCGCAAAACTTTCGATATCATTTTAATCCCAACGGAAGGCGGACGTTCACGTCCCGGTGCGGAGCATCATTCCAGCCGACATCATGGGCATGGAAGCGGTCGCGGGTATCATAGGCCTGAAGGGATTTGTGAACGCTGGATTGACCTCAGCCAGGCCCGAGTCCCTGTACATCTGCGCGCCGGTGGCCAGTGGAGCTGGAACCGGGCGCTCCTCGTGCCTGTCGAGGAAGTGTACTCGATCGCGTTCGATGCCGATCCCGCGGGCATGTTCCACTATGTCCTCGTCGAACTCAGCGAGCCCTGCAAAGCCGCCCGCGGTGTAGGCCCTCTCCACCAGCAGATGCTCCCTGCCCTCTTCGTCGCGCGTCACCTCCAGCATACGCCTGGCCATTATCTCGCCGTCCATTATGTGGTTCGCCAGCTTGAACTGGCCCCAGAGGAGCTTGTTGAGCGGCTGGCCGCTGCCATTCGTCGACTCTGCGTAGAGACTCGAGAGCCGCTGGCAGGTCTCGGTGGGGATCATGCCGTGAAACGCGAGCCGATCGACCCTCCCGGAGATCTCGGTCGCCTCCGAGCGTTTGGCCAACCTCACACCTTTCATGAGACCTGTGCGTAGGTTCTTGAGGTCTATGCGCGAATTGGCGAAGAGATCGCCGTACGCCTCGCGGACTGCCTGATACTTGAGCTCCAGCGTCTCGTGCAGTCTGCCGATCTCCTCGACATCCGCCTCCCCGTGCCTGAGTTTCCCTGTCAGCACACGCAGCCTGTCCGGGAGTTCCTTGAATTCGCCATCCTTACCCGGCGTGGAGTTCACGTGTACTGCGAGCTGCTCCGCGGCCTGCTTCATCACGAGGGCCCTCGCCTCGCCGGCGTCGATTGCCCCGCTTCTTAACTCGCGGACGTTCTTCCACTCCCTGCTCCACAGGTCCACAAATTCAGCCGAGAACCCCAGCCGCTCGACCATCCGGTCGTACCTTTTCTGGTATCGAAGTTCGCCGTCCACTATTGGACTTGTCGCAAGCTCCCCCAACAGGTTTTTCAGAATTCTCCTCCCGTCGCCATTCATGAACGACGCTGACTGGGCAAAGAGGGACAGAAGACCCTTGCTTGACAGGAAGTTACGAACGGCCTGAACATGGCGCCACAGCTTCAGGGAATCTCCGCTCTTCCGCGCCTCGTCCATGAAGAGCAGCTCCAAAGCTCCTTTGCCCCCGATCACTGCGTACAAGAAATCTATGAGCGTCTTCTCTACACCCGCCCTCAAAAGCGCGCGCGGATCGCCGGCAACGTCTCGGCGGAAACGATAGAATCCATTGCAGAGACGCGCAGGCAGCGAATCCAGCGCAGCCATGGCACGCAGCGTGCTCAATGTGTTGCGCACGGACTTCCATTTGCCCGGGTCGGTCGCCTCGAACACCCTGTTCAGCACCATCATCTTGTCCGGAGTCAATTCGCGAAATGAGTCCAGGACGGTCATAATAGATTCGCGAAATCCGATGAAACCCGGTTGATTCGCAAAGCCGCGCAGGTTGCGCACAGCCTTTTCCGAGAACCCCATGATCCCATACTGGGCGATCCATGCGCCGGACTCAAAAGCGGCCTTGAAGAAACCGATGGAGGAGAGGTGATGAAAGGTTTCTTTGAAGACCTGGCCGAAGGCTTCCCTCAAAAAAGGTTCCGCCGGATACCTCGACAAGAAGCTATTGGCCTGAGAGGCGATGGGACCGTCTGCCCTGAATTTTCTGGCCAGCAATCCATATACTTCCGCCGCGGATTGAACCACCCTTAGCGTCCTTACATTCCGGCTTCCTACGCCAACCAGGATCTCAATAACTGTTTCCGCGCCCTTATAGACCTCGGGTGAGCTGTCTGCGAATTTAGGAACGAGATGCGCATACGCACTCAGCGCATTCGCCAACACCTCTTCTCCCTCAGTCCACCTCATAATTTCGCGCAAGGCCGCTGCTTCGGCATAGACTTCGGCTGAGCCCTCTTTGAAATTGCGTACAAGATCTCCATAGCCAGCGACAATCAAGCGCTCATCGAAGATGTTATTCAACTGCCCGGAATGTAATATCGATGCGCGCAAGCGCTCTGCACCCGCACGGAGTTCAGGCAGATTGTCTTTGAGATTCGGCAACAGATCCCTGTAGTCAGAGGTCGCCAGGAAACGAATTTTGTTATCAGCGCTCTTCATGAGTTCGCGCAGCCGCGCGGCATGTATCGCACTGGCCGGCCCTGGAGGCGGACTGATCTCCTGCGCGAGAAGCGAATACCCGTCGATCGGTGCCTCATCGGTCGCAGGCGCATCGCGGTCGCGCGACTCGATCGCACCCTGATCCGGATGCACGACCGGCTGCACTCCCACCTTTTTCACATCATCGGACATCCCCACCCCTCGAGCGCCCGAACGGGCGCCGGAAATGGAATACAGAAATATTATCGGCAGGATTCAGAGAAAGTTTCGGGGTATATCGAAGATATCTTTGAGGCTATATGTCTAATGATATCAGTTGCTTATAAGGTGACAGGGTCAAATCATCGCATCAAGCCCCATAGCATCTTGCTGATGGCCTCAAGGCGCGATTTGAGGGCGCATGACTCAACAGGGCTTATGAGCCTGAACGCGCGCATGAGATCAATGCAGGCTCCGACTTCGGCCGTGCTGGCGCGAGCAATCTTGAAGAAGCGGCGGCGTTCGGGCTGGGAGAACTTGGCGTTGCCCTCGGCGATATTCAGGGTGATTGACGACACCGCGCGCCTGAGCTGATCGGCGAGATAGCCATAGCCTCGCGGCCACTTGGCAACCTCTTTGCTGAAGTCCTCTGCCACTTCAACCGACTGCGTGTAGCAATTCAGCTTTTCGTGAAACATTTTTACCTCCCTTGAGTTGGTTTTTTGCGTTGCCCTCCACCCTTTTGAGAGGGCAACGAAAAAACCAACTTTCCAAGGAGGACTTATGAATCACGAAAAGCTGGATTGCTTCAGGCAGTTGATGAGCTTGGCAGAGGACCTTGCAAAGAGGGTCGCCAAGTGGCCGCGAGGAAACGGGTTCCTGGCTGATCAGCTCAATCGGGCGATGACATCGGCCGTCTTAAACCTCGCCGAGGGCAACGGCAAACGTGCATACAACCGCGAACGCCGTCGATTCTTTCAAATCGCGCTGGGCTCGCTTGCCGAAACCAGCGCAGCGCTCGATCTGGCACGCGCCTTCGGGCTCATGCCCGCAGCCCAGCAGGCCGCCCTCAAATCGCGCCTCAAGCTAGCCTACGTCAAGATCGGAGCTCTACCATGAGCCCTGATCTCTCAGCTCAGATATCTCAATCTCTTCTCTCAATCTGGATCTGTAATCTGGGTTCGCAGTATTACTGCGATGATGAGGCGATGATACGGCGATGGGAATGCGATGATACTGCGATAATGAAGCGATTAATTACTTCTCCATCACATCGAATTGCTCCGCATGATACTCCGCCACGCTCTTGATGTGGATGCGGCGGCCGAAACGCTCCTCCAACTGCTCGAGTTGCGCGCGCTCCTCGTCGTAGAGAACGTCGGCAACGGAAGGATGGCAGCAGACCATGATCTGTTTTGATTTCATCTCCGGCGCCTCGCGCGCGAGTTCGCGGAAGATGTCGTAGCAGACGGTGGTCGGGCTCTTCAAGCACCCCTTGCCCTCACAGTAAGGGCAGGTGTTGGTGAGTTGGCGGCGCAAATCCTCGCGCGTGCGCTTGCGCGTCATCTCCACGAGGCCCAAGTCGGATATCTTGCTGATCGTGGTGCGCGCGCGGTCCCCCTTGAGCGCCTCCTTCAGCGTGTTGTAGACCTTCTGGCGGTCCACCATGCGCTCCATGTCGATGAAGTCGATGATGATGATCCCGCCGATGCCGCGGAGCCTCAGCTGATACACGATCTCGCGCACGGCCTCGAGGTTGGTCTTGAGTATGGTGTCGTCCACGTTGCGGCGGCCCACGAAGCGGCCGGTGTTGACGTCGATGGCGGTGAGCGCCTCGGTCTGCTCGATTATGATGTATCCGCCGCTCTTGAGCCAGACCTTGTGGCCGAGCGCGCGCGTGATCTCGATCTCGATGCCGAAGGCGTCGAATATCGGCTCATGCCCCTCGTAGAGTTCGACCGCGTTCTTCCCTTTGGGCATGAAGCTGGTCACGAAATCGCAGATGCTCTTATAGGCCTCGGGCGAATCGACGACCACTCGGTCGATGTCGGGCGTGAACAGGTCGCGCACAACCCGGGAGATCACGTCCAGCTCCGCGTGCACGAGCGACGGCGCCCTTACCTTCGAGGCCTTCTCCTCGATCTCCTCCCAGGAGTTGGTGAGATATCCGATGTCGTCCGCGAACTCGCGGTCAGCCACCCCTGAAGAGACGGTGCGCACGATGAAGCCGCCGGTGCCCTTGCGCAGCTTATGGATCATGGACCGGAGGCGCACGCGCTCCTCGTGGTCGCCGATCCGGCGCGAGACTCCTATGTGGTTGATCGTGGGCATGAAGACCAGGAAGCGTCCGGGAAGCGAGACGTGGGAGGTGACACGCGCGCCCTTGGTGCCGAGCGGCTCCTTCTCGACCTGGACCAGGATCTCCTGGCCGTCCTTGATGAGGTCCTCTATCTGCCTGTGGCGGCCGCGCGCAGCCTTTGCGGGCAGCTCCACGTCCTCGAGCGAAGAGGGCAGCTGCGCGCCGTCCTCGTCGTATCCGGCCAGGTCCTTGACCACGTCGGAGGCGTGCAGGAAGGCGGTGCGATCCAGGCCGATATCCACGAACGCGGCCTGCATGCCGGGCATCACGCGCGCGACCTTGCCCTTGTAGATGTTGCCGACGATCCCCTCCTCGCGCTTGCGCTCGATGGTGAGCTCGGTGACCACGCCGTTCTCGAGGCGCGCCACTCGCGTCTCGCCGAGGGTCACGTTTATGATGAGTTCATTGGGCATCTTTAGATTCCTGTTGTTTCCACTCGACAGCCGTCTTTCTCACCGCAATCCGCCGCGCATCATCCTCCGATATCGCAAAGAGGCCCTGGAGGATCTCGGATATTTTGAGCGCCGGCCTGCGGTCGGAGACGTGGATGCCTAGCACGGATCTGTCGGACATCGCAAGCTCGTCCACGTATTCGGATAGATCGACCTCGATCGACTTATCCTTGCGCACCCTGGAGAAGGGAAAGGGTTTATGCGACGCGATCGCCTCCACGGCCCTCTCCCAGCCGGCCGGAAGCCCCGCAAAATCGATCTCGTAGCGCATGCGCGCCACGGAATCGTCGATGGCCGGATGATCCCGCGGCATCAAGGCCGCATCGAGCACGACCATGCCGAGGGGCAATCTCCCCTGCATCAGATTCACGACCGCAAGCGGATCGATCTCTTCAAAGAGCTCCACGTCGGCGAACTCGACTGCGCTCTCCACGCCGACAGGGATCGCTGGCCCTGCCGCAATGCGAACCCTGGGGTGAAAGCCCTGCGAGTAGGCCAGGGGGAGGCCGGAGGCGCGAAAGCCGCGCCGGAGTGCATCGAGCGCCTCGAGGTGCCCCAGAAACGCCGCGCGGCCGGTCTTGGAAAAACGAATGCGGTAGCGGAAAACCGTGGCTGGTGATTGGCCTTCCTGCCGGTCAGGCAGTTGACTGGTGACCGGCGTGTCAGAATGACATGCCGGGGCAAGCCGATTTACAAGGCCAATCTTCGGATCACATATGCCGCATGCAGAACATTTCCCAACTGCGCAGTCCTCAGTGGGAGCAAGGTCTTTCGCGCGTTGCCGCTCCCTCCACAGGAAATCGAGCGAAGGGCCCGCGCCCAGGCAGTCCCACGGAAACACGAAACCGTCCGGCCGCGCCGCGAGATACGTCTCCGGGTCTATGCCGCATTCTGCGAACGCCTCGCGCCAGATGGAGATGTCAAAACACTCGTCCCACCCGTCGAAGCGGGCGCCTTTTTTGTACGCGAGCTCGATCACTCCTGCCAGCTCCGATCCCCCGCGGGAGAACACTCCCTCCAGAAAACTCATGTTCGCATTGTGCCATCTGTATTCGAGGCCGGGCCCGCGGAGCGTCCTCTTCAGTCTGTTCTGGAGTTGCAGCGTCTCCTCTATCGATATCTGCCCCTCCCACTGAAACGGCGTGTGCGCCTTAGGCACGAACGTGGAGGTCGAGACGGTGACCGTGGGCCTCTTGTGCAACCTCCTGCCGATCGCGAGGCAGCGCCTGGCGATCTTCTCGATGCCCGCGACCTCGGCCTCGCCCTCGCCCGGGAGCCCCAGCATGAAGTAGAGCTTCACAGTGGAAAATCCGCCTGCGAAGACCTTCTCCACCGAGGCGAACAGGTCGTCGTCCGTGTTGCCCTTGTTGATGAACGCGCGCATCCGCTCGGTCGCCGCCTCGGGCGCCAGTGTGAAGCTCCCGGAGCGCGCCTCGCCCATGGCCGCGATCACGGGGGCGGTGAGTGACTCGACCCTCAGGCTCGGCAGCGTCGCGTTCACCCTGAGAGTGGAGGATCGCTGCACAGATTCGAGAGCCGGACCCAGCGCGAGCCAGTCGCCGACCGAGAGCGCGAGGAAGGAGAACTCCTCCTTGCCTGTGGAGGATATCGAGTCGCACGCGACGGAGGCGGCAAGAGCGGCGGAGCGCTGCCTCAGCGGCCTGTAGACGTAGCCTGCCTGGCAGAACCTGCAGCCGCGCGTGCAGCCGCGCGCGACCTCCACGGCCGCCCTCTCCTGCGTGGCGGCGAATGCCGCGATCGGATGCGCGGGAAACGGGCTCGTCTCGATGTCGTTGATCCTCGCCATGCCGACGCGCGCGCCCTCGCGATGGATCGAAGGGACATAGACCCCGGGCAGCTCCGAAAGCCTCTGCAAGAGATCCTTTCTCGCAACACCCTTCCGCTTCGCATCGCGGACGATGAATCCCATCTCGACCGATCGCTCCTCGCCGTCCCCGATAACGATCGCGTCGAAGAAAGGGGCCACCGGCATGGGATTGAAGGCGCAGGGCCCGCCCGCGATCACGATTGGATCTCCCTCTGATCTCTGTTCCGATCTGAGCGGTATTCGCGCCAAGTCGAGAATAGCGAGGACATTCGAATAAGTGAGCTCGTACCCAAGGCTCACCCCCACTATGTCGAACTCGTGGATGGGCCTTCGGCTTTCGAGCGAAAAGAGCGGGGCGTCCAGCTCCTTGAGCCCCCTTTCCATGTCGAGCCAGGGGGAAAAGGCGCGCTCGGCCAGCAACCCCTCCTGCACGTTCATCGCATGATAGAGGATGGCAAGCCCCAGGTGGCTCATGCCTATTTCGTAAGTATCCGGAAATACTAGGCAAATTCTGACTTCAGCATCCTCCCATCCCTTTGCGCACGAGCCCACCTCGCCTCCGACGTACCGGAAGGGCTTGGCCACAGATACAAGCAGATTGCGTATTTCCGAGCGCACGAGCGGGCTTCTAGCAGAAAGGACTCTGAAATGGCAACCTGCATTCAGGGGAAAACGCACGCCAGAGGCCGATTCGGCTTGATGACCACGCTCAAAAAAAGTTAGCAACTGCAGCCCGCTGCCTCCGATAACAATGGCCCCGGGGCAAATGCCCCTCACAGGGAACTGCTCAAAGGACTGCCGAATGGTAAAGATCAACGAGAGAGATGTCGGTATCAGTTCAAATCCGCCCCATTCTCAGGGCGACATTGGAACTCCGGTCAAGACAGGCCGCGACAGCCGCCCGCCGCAAGACAGCTATGCCCCCGCGCCGCACAAGCCGAGGATCATAGGCTCCGGCCGTCTGCGCGGAAACGAAAGCATATTCGCGGCAGGAACGAAGAGCGATTACGGTCTGGAGGCGGTGTTCTATCTTGCCCGCCAATTAGGCGCCGACGATCCGCTCAACATGAGGGAAAGCGAGTCGAGGCAGATCATGACGACGGCCCTCAAGATCCTCCGCCAGGAAGCGCAGAAACACATGGAGGGATGGACCCCCGGCGACAAACTCATCGAAGAGGCACTGAAGCGCGGCTTCCGCGATTACCACGATCATTCTCCTTTCTCGGGGGAACTTTTTTTCCTCTTCGATCAATTCAGGGACATGGTGAATGACGAGGCCGAAGAGCTCGGCGTCATGGGCAAGAAAAAACCCAAGAAGACCGAAACCAGGGAACGGCAGGCAAGCCCGCAGATGACCGCAAGACGCCTGCTCAGGGCGATAGAGCTGGCCAAGGAGGCGCAGGAGCTGGCGTCGGAGATCCCATCAAAGAGGGCGTACGATCTCGGCGTCGCAGCCTTCTCTGCAACAAAGGAACTGGGCAGCCTGGGCGCGGACGAGGAGTCCGTGGCAAAAGGGCTGAAGGGAAGGACAAAACTCGACGGCGCGCTCTCGGCTGCGCGGCGCATCGAAGAGGCGCACGAAGAGATATTCCAGATTTACCTGAAGTCGGTGCTCGACGGCAAAGATGATCGCGCCGGTTCGATCATCTCCGAGCGATCCGCAGAGATAGAACAATGGTTCAGCGACAACCAGGGGCTCATCAGGGCCGGACGCGCACAGGTCGAACAGGCGCTCGCGACCTACGTCTCATTCTGGCTCGCGGAACAGCGCGGAGAGTCGTTCGTGCGCTTCGGCTTTTCGAGCCGCGCGCTGAGAGCGGCGATTGCAGAGTTGCGCTCCTCCGCCAAAAACACAGAGGAGGCGAAGGAGACTGAGACGGCGCTCAAACGCCTCGTCTACGAGCTCGCCTGGAGCTCGCCCAGGGAGACGGGCGATTCAAGCGGCGCCCGGCAGACGGACTACGAATGGTTCAAGGGGTCGATGGGCAAGGCGATCCGCGAGTCGGCGCAGCGCTTCCGCGACTCAATCATAGACGGGACAGCCGAGGGCGCCCCTGCCTCCGACGAAGAGCGCAGGACCGCAGCCGACGCTTTCTACGGCCTCTTCGTGCAATACGCGATGTACGCAGCCGCGGCGCACCCGGGCAGGGAGCTCAGGGAGACGCTGACCGAGGAGGGGCTGGAGACTCAGATCACGAGGTCCATCTACCAGAACCCGGGGCTCGCCTCAGCGTTCGGGATGGGCGCGATCGAGATGCTGAGAAGCTTCTTCGCCAAAGACGTAAGCCCGAGACCTGTGCCGGAGATCGGGGAGCTGGTCCCCGCGACATTCGCGGCCGCAGCGAAGCCCGCGCAGGTGAGCAGCGCAGCGCCATTCGTCGAATATCGGGACAACGATTCGATGCGCGAGCTCATCCACCGAATGCCCTTCCCGATCACAAAGGAGCTGGCGACCAGGTTCGCCAACGCCACCGGCTACCCGATCGAGAGGTTCATGGCGTGGGGATCCAGGAGAGCGCACTCCGGCGAGATGAGCGATGCGATGTGGACATTTCTCATCAACGCATCCTCGGACGAATCGAGGCTCAAGGACCTCCTGCGCTCCTATCCGCCAAACCGCGAGGAGACAGACAATTGGAAGGATAAGATCTCAGCCCTGGTCACGTTCGAGGAGCTGGCCGCATTCGCGGCCAACAACAAACCCGCATACTCACACAAGTCGGATTGGGAGAAATATGCGGCCGACTGCGAACAGAGGGGCGCTATCGAGGAGATAACAGTCGAGCCCAGGACCAGGGTGGCGCTCAGGGCGGTGATCCCCGCGCTCGCCTTTTTCAAGGACGAAGCCGCGAAATACGGAATGGCGGTGGACGTATGGGACTATCTCGCAGCCATCTACCCTGCCGCAAGGAGGATGAGAGGGTCCGCGCAGAACGGCGAGATAACCATAAAGGTCCCGTCTTTCATGGCTAGGACCGCGTTCCACAACTGGAGTCTGGAGAGCTGGGCGCGCAGGATCAGCACCGAAAAGCTGGAGACCAACGTGCTCAAATCCACGCTCCAGAGGCACAGGGGCGGGCAGGTTGAGCAGGCCGAGCGCTGGAACATGCGCAAGTACATCGAACCCATGGCCGGCGGGGATCCGGAGCAGATGAGGATGCTCACCGACTTCGGCGAGTTCCTCCGCTTCGTGCGGGTGCTCGACAGCGCAGGCCAGCTGATGGACCAGACCGGCGGCAGGCTGAGTTACGCGCCGGAACCTACGCAGAGCAGGTTCACCGCGCGCATAGAGGAGGACCTCTCCACCTACAGGACGACGGACGAGCCCTACTTCCCGGACGACGAAAAGCTCTTCACCGAGGTGAAGAAGGAGCACTACAGGGCGGCGCTCGACGTCGTGGAAGAGTTCATACAGAACCTCTCCCTCCTTCCGCGCAACACCACCATATTGAGGAGCGACGGGATCGAGGTCATGGTCGAGGACCTGAAGAGGGAGCTCAACTTCTACACGAAGAGGGAGAGCTACTATCGCTGGATACTTAGGGACAACTCCTCGTCGGCCTACAGGTCCGGAGAAGACAGGACCGAGATCCGAAGATTTTTCGGCGAGTTGAAGAGATGGTCTCGCAGCGTCGTCTACAACGCGAAAATCCAGGGCACCATCTTCACCGGACACGGGCCGACCCGCTTCGTCGCAGCCAGCAGGCTGGAGGGCCACAGGGCAAGCTACGAAAGGAGCTCTCTGCCGGTGCTCTTCTTCGACGATCTGCTCGCCGCCAAAAAGACATACGGCTGGGACAAACAACGCATCGAGGAATTGATCGTCATGCGCATCCTCGCGCATACGGCCGCATCATGGGGAGACATCTCCAAAGAGGAGATCGGAAATCGCCTCGCAATCGAGAGGGCGACGCAGGATGTATGGCCCGGCGACATCGCTTCCCTGCCGAGGGCGATAGCCGACTACCTCCTCCTCGAAAGGCAGCCGCTGGGATACAAATTCGACGGGGCGGAGGCCGGGCTCAGGATCTTGAGGAGGGCCGGAGGCGAGCAGAGCATCCGCAGGCCGATCATCGCTGGGGCCTCCCCCTCCGCCTCCTGGAAGGACCAATGGAGTCAACAGGCGCTCGAGAGGGGGCTGTGCGCCAAGGCTTCGGAGATGGCCGCAGAAGCAATGTCCGGATACCTCGCAAAAGCGAGAAACCTCCACGAGTATTCGGGCGAAGCGCTCGAGGCCGAGGTGCGGAGCCGGCTCGCCGATTCCGGCTGGACGATGCCGGGCATGAGCTCCGAGGAGACCGCCGGCTATCTCATGATCCACATCGGTCTGTTCCTGCCTTCCATCGGCGTAGCCAGCGAGATCGACAGGACAGACGGGGTAAACGGCGAAGACAGGCCGGAGATGGCCGCAGCCAGGGGCGTAGTGCATGAGTACATGGCGCCGTTCCCGCAGGTTGTGAGCCGGGGTCTCAAGGTCAGGACCAAGGTGCCGATCCTGGAGGAACGCCTGATGCAGCTGGCTAGCATCCGGTGCGCGGAGAGAGGGGAGTTGAAGCTGTCGCCTCAGAGGGTATTCATCGCAGCTAAGGCGATCATCGAGGAGTACAATTCGCACACAGCCGAGCCTTCTCCGCTCGCCGCAATCAGCGACGCGAAGATCGAAAGTTCGGGGCTCGCCTCGCAGAGACTCGCCTCCCTCGCGAGCCGGCGCACGACAAAAACCGAGGTCAATCTAACGGCCGTGAGGCACGCATACTTCCGCCTGTACGACGATTTCATGAAGGGCCGGGCGATCGACGAACCGAGGATGATCGAAGCGCTCTCCGCATCGGCGCACGGAGCTGCGCCGACCGAGGATGAAGTCTCCCTCCTGTCGGACTTCCTGATACACCAGCAATCCACTATGATGGCGTGGCGCTCCCTGGTGAGGAACCCTCGGATCGGGCTGATGGCCTGGCTCAGGAGGAACTACTCCTTCGAGGACGCGCGGATCGACGTGGCCACATTCGAGGCGTTCGCGCTCAGATTCGCGGATTCGAGAATATCCACCTCCGCAGGCGCGAACCCTGCGGAGATCTCATCCGAGCTCGCCGCGCGGGCGCTGGCCTCGGACAACACCGCGAAAAACCGGATGGCCGCTTTCATAAGATCGGCCTTCTCATCATGGATGGACGAGACCGCAGCACACATCGGGGAAGATCTGCGCCTGGTGGAAATGGAGATCGAGAAGATAGCCAAGACCACGGCGGAGGTCCCGCAATCAGGCAGATCGCTGCTGGAGAAGGCGACGGCAAGTCTGGGCATGCCCGACACGGAATCCGCCTTGGTGAACGAGGACAGGCTCTCTCTCCTGGATGAAGTCAGGGGAACCGCCGCCCGCAAAGAGACGCTGGCCAAGGTCTCGCAACGCCACAGGGCCTCGGCCGAAGAGAGGATAGAGGCGGAACGAAAGGCCAGGCACGAGAAGGAGCTGGCCGTTGCCGAGGAGTCGCTCGCCCATGCGACCGGCGCCGCGGCCGGCCTTGCCTGGCGCACTGCGGAGGTGATGTCGCGTTGGCGCTCCACGCCGCCCCTCGAGGATCAGAGCTACGAAGAACTCAATGCAATGGCGGACCGGATAGAAAAGGAAGTGTCGAGACTGAGACCGATAGACGACGCATTCCTTCCCCTGGAGACGGCGATCAGGTCGGCAAGCGCGGTAATCGGAGGTTACGGCGCGGAGGAAGAGCACTCTGCAGCCGCGTTGTCGCTCCTCGAGACCGGCCGCGATCTGCTCGGCAGATCGACCTCTCTGCTGGCCGAGACGTTCGAAGGGGCTATAACGATCATGGACGGCATGGAAAGGGCGAGTAAGCTGGCCGAGGCAAGAAAAGCGAAGATCGAATCCGAACGGAATCTGGCCGAAGCGCTTTCGCAAGTTCAAGGAATCAACATCAAGATCGATTCATTGCTTACAGCGGCCGAAGGACTCGCCGAGCAGGCCGCCAAAGCGGAGGACGCGGCGAAGACGACCGCATCCCGTCTGCAGGACGGAAGCGCCTCCGTCTTCTTCGAAGCAGCCCGTGAGTTTCCGGGCTTCAGGACATCATTAGAAAAGATGACCGCTGCGGCCAGCGAGATCGAGAAGGCGATCGTGGACGTGCTCGGCGGCGCCAAGGCCAATCCGCCGCGGATAATCGAAGCTCTCGACGCGCTTGAAGAGGCTGCCCTCTCGTATGACGGAGTCGACGATCCCGCGATTGAGGCGGCCACAAACTCGCTCTCCGAGTCGGCGGAGCAGGCGCTGCGTTCGCTGGAGTCCATACGGCCGCTCGCCGCGCGCATGGAGAAGACGGGCGCAAGCCTCGAAGCGAAGCTCATCGAAGCTGAATCGCGGCTGACCGCGGCAATGCATGCGGTCATGCCCGAGCCGATGGAGCCCGAGAAACAGCCGGAGGACGCCCCCTCCTACACATTCAAGAACAACGAGGCGCTCAAGTCGGACCCGTTCAGGAAGCAGGGAACGCTGATCAGGGAGCTGGCCCACAGCGGCATGGTTCTCTCATGGGGCAATGCTTCATACCTCCTCCATAAGAGGGACGCGGGCAACGTCGGAGGGTGGCTGCACGGAGCGCGCCGCACCTCCCTCGCGGTTCCCGACGCATTCGGCAACGAGATCAAGCTGGAGCGCGGCGCCATAGGCGCCAGGCTCTTCAAGACGAGCGATCTCGCGGACGATCATCCGTTCGCCGTGATGACGGACAATCTGAAGAAGGCGGTCTCGGCTCAGACCAACGAGTCGCTGCTCATCTCCCTGTTCACGAAGCCCAGCGCCCGCGCCCTCCTCTCGGATCTTTTGGCCGCGCTCTCTCGCAAGAGATGCGCAGACGCCGAATCAGCGCTCAACGCCGTCCGCACCTGGGCCGTCTCCAGAAGGCAGACGATATATGACGCGCTGGAGGAGAGGCGGGCGGAGAAGTTCTTTGCCAGGGCGCACAACGGCGTGAGGGACTCCTCGTACACAGAGGCCATCCACGCGGGGATCGTCACGGCGTACAAAAACGTATTGAACCATCCGGAGCTCGGCGAGCTCTCGATCAGGGGAGGAAGGAAGGACGACATATTCAACGTAGACGTCGCCAAAGTCCGCGCGCGGCTCGCGCACAGAGAGAAAGCGGCCGAAGATCTGGCGGCCGGGCGCCTCACGGTGGACCACTTCAACCCGGAGCTGGGTGGGTGGCAGGCCATAGATCTCAGGGCGAGGAACGTGTTATCCATCGACCAGCTGGACCTGGACGACGGCTCGATAGGAGACGAACCCTGGAGCCTCAAGCTCCACCAGATCATGCTGGCCATCTACAGCAAAAATGAGCTCATGGACCTCGGCTGGCTCTTCAACATAGCGATGAAGAAGATGCCGGAGCTTTACCGTTTTCTGGTCGACCTCGTGATGCCGCTCGCCCGAGTCAAACCCGGGAGGCCGGCGCCAATGACTCTCGCGGAGCTGCAGAGGGACGCGGTCGGGGCGTACCTTTCCATCAGGGACGGCCTCTTCGCGATGCCGGAGGTCGACAGGGTGAAGGAACCCCTGCTGATAGAGTGGATAAACGCCCCTCTCGCAGCCAGGGACGCGGGCGACAAAGATGCAGAGACGCTCATGGAAGACGCCATGGATGTCGGATACGACGTCGAAACGACCATCCGCGCCGTGGAGAAACATCTCAAGAGCAACATCGCGGTACGCCACACGCTTGCGAAGGCGTTCATGATAAGCGTTTGGAACAAGCTCCACTCAGGTCCGGGATACAAAAACGTCTTGGAGCTCACAGACCGCTACATGAGCGCAGTGGCCGAAGGCTCGACAGAGAAGGCGAAGAAGGCGGGCAATGGGATACGCAGCGCCTATGACGAGCTGAGGCCGCGAATACTCCGTTCGAAAAAACTGCTGCAGATCGCGACCGGCATGCACGCGCCCGAAGTCGCCGCGCCGTTCGCCACCCCGGACGCGGAGCTCGCCTCCACGCACATGGAGACCGGCAAGGTCGGCTCCGGACAGACGTGGGCCCTGACAAAGCACATGGACAAGGATCCCGTGGGGCACAAACCGCACGTTGCGGAGATGATAGTATCGCTCCGCAGGCTCGTGCAGCTCTTCCCCGAGTTCGCCGGCGCCGCGACTCTTTTCCTATCAGCGCACGACGCGATAAATCCGAAGGCAGCCCATGCTCTGGCGGGGGTCGTCCGTGATTACGAATCCTCGCAAGAGTTCAAGAAGGACGCCGCCGTAGAGAAATTCCGCGAGAGATTCCGCGCGATCTACGCGGATTCGGCTCCGGAGATACGATCCTCCATCGCGGGCAAGAGCGTGGGGAAGATCAGCCTCGCCGCATGGCTCACCGGAGAGGAGTCGCCGTGGGAGCAAAGCCCGGGCTGGGACTCCTACTCCGAAGATGAGATGAGTTGTTTCATGCAGGAAATGGAGGCGCTCGGCATACCTCCATCAAAGTGGAGGGGCCGCAAGGGCGGCAACGGAAACGGCGCGCCCCCGATCGTCGGCGGCGGTTCACCTACGGGCGCTCCGCCCAACTCAGGCGTAAGCGGCGCAGCATCGACTTCCAGCGCGATGTCGATCGGGAATTCTCCCGTGAGGATGCAGGGGCTGACGATCGGGGTCCCAAATCCGATCGTCCTGCCCGGCAGGACGATCACAAACCCGATGGCACAGCCCATGATGATCTCTGCCTTGACATTTCACGGGCTTCACTGAGAAAAGGGAGCTATGCCGTCATTCGATATCGTCAGCAAGGTGGAGATAGCGGAGCTCGAGAACGCGGTAAACAACTCGCTGCGCGAGGTGGCGACGCGCTACGATTTCCGCAACTCGAAGACCACGATCAACCTCGACAAGAAGACGAAGGAGATCCACCTCGTCACCGCCGACAGCATGAAGATGAGGGCCATGGAGGATATGCTCCGGGGCAACTGCGTCAAGAGACACGTGGATCCCAGATGCCTCGACTTCCAGAAAGAGGAGCCGACGTCGCAGGGACTCGTGAAGATGGACGTGAAGATCAAGGAAGGGGTCTCTCAGGATATCGCGCGGGGCATCGTAAAGACCATCAAGGACTTGAAGCTCAAGGTCCAAGCGTCGATCCAGGACGACCAGGTCCGCGTGACCGGCAAGAAGATCGACGAGCTCCAGGAAGTCATCCAGACGCTTAAGTCCCAGAAACTCGAAATCCCGCTCCAGTACGTGAACATGAAATCATAACATTTGATCGGAGGACTAGATCACCCTGCCAACCAGATCGTATACGTGTGAATCCGTGATCTCCACCTCCGCGAACTCGCCGATCTTGGGATTCCCTTCATTAATATAGACGACTCCGTCGATGTCGGGCGCCTGGCCCTCGTGGCGCGCCTGGATCAGATGCTCGCTCTCCTCAGATATCCCCTCGACCAGCACGCGAAGCCTCTTGCCGACGAGCGAGTCGTTCTTCTCGCGCGCTATCACCTGTTGCAACTTCATTATCTCCTCTCGCCGCCCTTCCGCGACCTTTTTCGACACCCTGCCCTTGAGTTTCGCGGCAGCCGTGCCTTCTTCCGGCGAATACACAAAGACGCCGAGATGCTCGAACCGAGCCTCGCGCACGAATTCGAGAAGCTTCTCAAAATCTTTATCCGTCTCGCCGGGGAATCCCACTATGAGGCTCGTGCGCAGCCACATGTCCGGGATCTTTTTCCTGAGGATTTCGATCAGCCCCTCGATCTCCGCCGACCCGCCCTTTCGCCTCATGGATTTGAGCACCCTGTCGCTTATGTGCTGTATAGGTATGTCCAGGTAGCGGCAGACGTCGCGATGTTCCCTCATGACGTCGATGAGGCGCATGGGAAAATCGTGCGGGTACGCGTACATGAGGCGTATCCATTTCTCCCCAGGCAGATCGCAGAGCTTTTCCACGAGCATCGCAATATCGAAATCCTTCCCTTTGCCGTACGCGGTCGTGTCCTGCGCTATCAGGTTGAGCTCTCGCACGCCGCGCAAGAGCATCCCCCTCGCCTCCTCGACGACGGAGTCCGGGTCGCGCGAGCGGAATCCTCCGCGGATGTTCGGGATGATGCAGAACGAGCACGGATGAAAACAGCCCTCCGCGATCTTTATGTACGCGGTGTGCGTAGGGGTCGCCTGTTCGCGCGGGGTTTCGTGGTCGTAGATATACGTGGGCCTACCCACATGGACCGCTCTTGCGCCCTCCACCCTATCCCTTATCAGCCCTGCAATGCGCTGGAACTCGCCCGCACCCACGAAGATATCCACCTCGGGGAAGAGCTTCTCCATCTCCTTCTCGTATCGCTGCGGCAGACAACCGGCGACGACGAGCAGCTCCGCGCTGCCCGACGCCTTGTGCTTCGCCATCTCGAGGATGGCGTCGATCGCCTCCTTCTTCGCGTCCTCGATGAATGCGCAGGTGTTGACGATTATGACCTGGGCTTTGGATGGGTCCTCTGTGAGCGCAAACCCATCGCGCACGAGCATGCCCAGCATCACCTCGGAGTCCACGAGGTTCTTGGGGCAGCCCAGCGACACCAGATGGATTGATTTCATATCGCGCGTCACGGAATGAAGACCAGATTGAACGGTCCGGTACCGCCGCTCGTCGTCGCGTTGCCCGCGTTCGTGAGAACGCCGGCATCGTCATAGGTCTTGACCTGGATGTCGTTGCTCCCCCTGTTCGCGATGAAGAGAGTGTTGTGCTCGACGTCCACGTCCATTGCCATGGGCGCCGTACCGTTCGAGCCGCTCTCGCCCCCCGCGACCTGGGTCAGCACTCCTGCGGAAGAATAGGTGAACGAGTGCACTGTGTTGCTGCCCGAGTTGGCTACGAAGAGAAATCCCCGCGACGTGTCCAGGACGATGTCATAGGGCGCCGTGCCGTTGGACGCAAACGGCGAGCCGGCAACCTTGGTGAGCACACCCGTTGCATCGTAGGTGAATGCCGCCATATCGGTGGAGCCGGAGTTCGCGACGTACAGAAGCCTGCGGCCATGATCGAGCGCGATGCCTGCGGGGTTGGTGCCGTCGACCACCTTCGGAGATCCGGCGGCCTCCGTCATGGTCCCCAGTGCATCGTAGGAGAATATCGATACGTCGCTGCTTCCGCTGTTGCTCACGAACACGAGCCTCGTCCCCGGATCACAGGCGATATCCAGGACCCCCGTGCCCGACGACGCCTGCGTCCCCAGCAGCGTCGGCACGCCGGTCGCCGCGTCGTAAGAAAATATCGATATGGTGCCCGACGTATTGTTGGCCGTGAACGCGAGCTTGAGCGAGGTATCCAGGGCCGCTGCAACCGGGCCGACCGCGCTCACAGCAAAAGGCGCGCCCTCAACCGGAGTGAGCGTGCCGTCGGCCCACGATACGGAAAAGACCATCATCGTGGCGCTGTTGCCGTTGGTCACGAAGAGAAGGCCGGCGGAGACGTCGAGAGCCGCTCCCCGCGGCGCCGTGCCCTGCGGAGAGAACGGCGAGCCGGTGAAGGCGGTCAACGCGTGTTCCTCGCTGTCCGCTGAAAAGAGGCCCACGTCGTTGGATGTCCAGTTCACCGCGGCGAGCATGCTCACATAGTTGAATCCGCCGATGCGGGTGACGGTCTCACCCGCTGTGTTCGTGACCGTCACGTCCACCTGCTCCGTCGTTCCTCCGGAAGAGGGCGACTCCGCCACGATCTCCGTGGCGGTCGCGGAGACGATTTCGCCCTGCCTGTCGCCAAAAAGAACGGTCGATCCGCTGTCGAATCCTCGGCCGGTTATCGTGACCTCCTCACCCCCCCGCGTGGAGCCCTGGGAGGGAGTGATGGAATTGATGACTATGTTCTCATGGACCACGCCGCATGCGGCCGCTGTCACGAGCAGCATGAGCAGGCATGAAAGAAAGGGCAGCCTTATCTTCATCCATAACCTCCGATACAGTCTAATAACACCAGGAGGCGCTGAATCCAACACCGAAACCTTTGAAATCAGGGCAACATTCGACACGCCATTTTATTTATATAATTGATACAACTTATACATTACAGAGCATTTTCAACAGGTTGAGTTAAGCACTATACAAAGCGACGTATAATATGTTAGGGTCCCGCCACTTTAAACATCAAGGAGGCCCTCACATGGCCGCAAAAAATAATCTGGTCCGTTCAATTAAATTTTTAATCATATCATCTATAGCAGCGATCGCGCTGGTCGCCTGCGGCGGAGGCGAACTGCCGGACGAGGCCGCAAATGACCTCAACCCAGACATATCTAATCTCCTCCCGATCGCAATCATAGTCGCGACACCCCAGAATGCGGCGTTCGATGAGACCGTGACCCTCGACGGAAGCCTCTCCAACGACCCGGACGGCGACGCGATCGCATCATATACATGGAGTCAAGCCGGCGGGGAGCCGATCGAGATGTCGGCTCTCGATCAAATCATCACATCATTCGTCGCGCCGGGCACGCCGACGACCATCACCATCCAGCTCGTGGTCACGGACGCCGCAGGCAACGCGAGCGAGCCTGCGACCGCGAGCATCACCGTCACGGAGGACGGGGAGGTCCCGCCCGCGGGCGATGACGACGTGCCGCTGACAGCGGTCTTCGTCTCCAAGAGCCTGGGCATTGACACGAACAGCGGCACTTACCGCAGGCCTGTCGCGACGATCAGCCGCGGCATAGAGATCGCCGGCGCCAACGCCCTCTCCGACATATTCGTGATGGAGGGCGCATACGAGGAGTCGGCGCTCCTCAAATCCGGACTGAATATCAGGGGATGCGCCGCATCCTGGGACGAAAACGGCAACATCACCTACGCCGCATCCAACGCAGGCACGACGATCAAGGCGCCGGCAGGCAGCGAACAGGCGATCCTGGCCGAGGGCATCCACGACACCTCCATCGAGTGTTTCTCCATCGTCGGCGGCTCGACCGAAGGCCAATCCTTCGGCATGCTCGTTAAGGACAGCCAGCAGATCGCAGTCAGAAACACCTCCTTCGTCACGCCCGGCAGCCTGGTGCCCGGAACCCTCTGCAGCGATCTCGAGATCAAGGGGAGCGACGGGGTCTCGATAGCCTCCAGCGCATTCAGGAACAGCGGGCTCTGCAACGACTACATCGCCGTCTCGGCGGACTCTAGCCAAGACGTGGAGATGGATGCGGACGCGGGCAGCATCGACGTGACGCTCTACCCGGGAAGCGAATCCTCTCTCAAGGCGTTCCAAGCAATCACGTGCGACCAGGTCATCTTCAGGGGGGTGATGATCGCCGACAGCGCAGACCTTCCTGCAACCGCGGTATTCACAGGTATTGCGCTCAACGACGTGACCAACGCGACGATCGAGGACAACAATATCGATATCAAAGGCGGATCGATTGCGACCGGCGCGTCTCTGCGCTGCACTGATCCCGCGGTTCCCGCGGACGTCCACTACACCGTCTCCGACAACTCCTTTTCCATGGAGGATGTTACAGGCGGCGCCACAGGCATCAGGGTCAATTGCAACGTGCCGTACGGCGATTTCGACATAGACCGCAACCGCTTCAGGCTCGTGCCCAAGGGAAACACAGAGATGAACATATTGGGCGTCGAGATCGAAGCCCAGATGAGACCGCTGAACATATCCATAATCAACAACATCTTCGTCATGCCTATATCATCATCGGGCATCGACAAGGCCGACAAGACCGGCATTACGCTCTCCAACCTCGACACGGAATCCACGATTTCGGCGCTCCACAACACATTCATAACCATAGGTAGTGACGGTGAGTTGCACGCAATTAACTCCAACTGCGGGGACGTCCAATTCAGCACGCTGGGCAACATCGCATTCGTCTGCGGCAACAACTCGAATAACGCCCTCTTCCGCCTTCCGGAGGCCTGTCAAACAAGTTACTGCGCAAGAAACGTCGTGGCCAATCTCGTCAATAACGACTGCTTCGGCACATCGCTTTGGATGACCTATTATTATGATACAGACGGGACAGAGGACCTAGATGTCATCAACGAGGGCGTGTCGCTGGAAGTGGACCGCAGGGACAACCAGATCGCTGGTCTGCTTATACCCTACTTTGATTTGGCGGCCGGCGAGCTCACAGCAACATATCAGGCCTTTGCCAAGGATCTGGGACCGCTGCCCACAAGCGTGACTGTGGATGTTGACGGAAATGCGCGCGACGGGCTGCCGGACATAGGCGCAACCGAATACTGATAGATAACCTCAATAGAGGGAGGAAAATAAAATGTCTGACTTCAAAATCGACTTCAAAGATCCGCTCACTTGGTTGCTCTTACCGCTGCTTCCGTTGACCTTGGGCGGCTGCTCCGACCAAAAGGATCTGCCCGATCTCCCTGTTCTCGGAGGCACGGATACAGATACTGACACTGATACGGACACCGACATCGACACAGATACCGATACCGACACGGATACGGATGTCGATACAGATACAGACACCGATACCGATATCCCGGATGCCGGCCCGGACAGCGGTCCTGACACGGACACTGACACAGATACTGATACCGACACGGATACGGATACGGATACTGACACAGATACCGACACGGACATCGACACAGACACAGACACAGACACAGACACAGACACGGACACGGACACGGACACGGACATGGACGCCGGCCCGGACGGCGGGATCGACGCAGGGGTCGACGGCGGTATAGACACCGACACAGAGAC